>JAPKMV010000110.1 GCA_026645635.1 Caldilineaceae bacterium | reverse complement strand
CTGCCACGCCGCTCTCACACACGGTGCTGGAGGGGCACCGCTTCGCCGTGCAGCCCATCGCTGCGGGCGAGTTGCTCCTCTCGTGGCGCCTGCCCTTCGGCGCGGCGACCCGCCCCATCGCGCCGGGGGAGTATGTCTGCAACGAGCGCACGCTGCACTCGCTGCGCGGGCGCAGCATCACCGCCGAACTGCCCGCCGCGGCCAACTTCGTCGATCGCGCCATCGACTACCGCCTGGACGCCGCGCACTTTCGCCCCGCGCCGCCGCCCGAACCGGTGGCCGATGGGCGCACCTTTCTCGGCTACGCGCGCGGCCCGCGGCGGGGCGTCGGCACCCGCAACTTCGTGCTGCTGTTGGGGACCAGTTCCTACACAGGCGCGTTCGTGCGCGCGCTGGAGCATGAGCTGGCGCCCGCTGCGCTTGACTATGCGAATCTGGACGGTATCGTCGCGGCCGCGCACACCGAAGGCGCCGCGCCCGATGCCAACAACCGGGAGCACGTGCTGCGCACCCTGGCCGGCTTCATGGTCCACGCCAACATTGCCGCGGTGCTGGCCGTGGATGTAGGCTGGGAGCCGATCAACAACGCGGTGCTGCGCGACTTCATGCGCGCCCACGGCTACCCGCTCGACGACGTGCCCCACCACTTCATGACCATGCACGGCAGCTTTGGCGAGTCGCTGCGCCAGGCTGCGGCCATCGTGCGCGAGTGGCTGCCCCAGGCCAACGCTACGCCGCGCACGCCGGAACCCATCGCGCACCTGAACATCGCTCTCCAGTGCGGCGGTTCCGACGCCTTCTCCGGCATCTCCGCCAACCCGCTCATCGGCTGGGTGGGCGAGGCGGTGGTGCGTCGCGGCGGCCGCGCCAACATCGCCGAGACGCCCGAACTGATCGGCGCGGAGCCGTACATGCTGGACAAGGTGCGCGACCTGGCCACGGCGCAGCGCTATCTGGCGATCCGCGACCGCTTCGTCGCCTACGCTGCCGCGCACGGCGCCTCCGCCGAGGGCAACCCGTCCGACGGCAACAAGTTCCGCGGGCTGTACAACATCATCCTCAAGTCCATCGGCGCGGCTATGAAGAAGCATCCGGCCACGCGCCTCGACTACGCCATCAACTACAGCGCGCCCATGCACGAACCGGGCTTCTACTTCATGGACAGCCCAGGGCTGGACCTGGAGAGCGTCGCCGGGCAGGTGGCCGCGGGCTGCAACGTGATCTTCTTCACCACGGGCAACGGCTCGGTGACCAACTTCCCCTTCGTGCCCACGGCCAAGGTGGTGACCACTACGCCGCGCTTCAAGCTCCTCGCCCAGGACATGGATGTCAATGCCGGACGCTATCTCGATGGCGAGTCGATGGACGCGCTCGGCGCCGAACTGCTCGACCTGACGCTGGAGGTCGCCAGCGGGCGGCGCACGGCGGGGGAGCGGGCAGGTCACGCGCAGGTGCAGATTTGGCGGAATTGGCGGCAGGGTGGAGAGGGGGAGATTAGGAGATTAGGAGATTGGGAGATTGGAGATTGGAGATTGGGGGGTGGCGCGCCGGCACCGGCGTGCCCGGTTTCGTGTCCCGCTACGTGGCGCTGGTCCACACGGAAGGCTGCACCGACGCCACCGGCGACGCAGTCCGCCTCTCCGCGCCCACGCTGCTGGGCTATGCCACGCATCCCGCGGTGCGCCGCTGCCTGCTGCTGGAGCACGGCTGCGAGGTGACGCACAACGATTTCATGCGCCGGCGGCTGGGCAAACTGGGCTATGACCTGGACGAGTTCGGCTGGGCCAGCGTGCAGTTGGACGGCGGCATCGCGGCGGTGCTGGCGAAGATCGAGCACTGGTTCACGGCGCAGGCGGCGGCCGCCGCGCCGCAGCCCGCTTGCCCCGCAGGGCTGGACGCGCTGCGCATCGGACTGATCGCCACGGCGCCGCCATCCCCCGCCGCGGCTCGCGCCCTGGCCGAACTGACCTGCGCCGTTGCAAACGCGGGCGGCGTGGTGATCGTGAGCGAGGCGGGCCATCTGTTGCACACGCCTGCGTTCATCGAAGCCGCCTTCCTGGCACCGCCTGCCGCACCGACGCTGGCTTATGCACAGCGCCCCACAGCCGCCGGCTGCCACCTCATGGCCATGCCCACCGACCACCCGGTGGAGGCGCTCACCGGACTGGGCGCGGGCGGCGTGGACGTGATCCTCGCCTACACCGGCGCACACCCGATCCAGGGGCACCCGCTGACGCCGGTGCTGCAGATCGCGGCGGCGGACGACTGCCCGCCAGAAGTGGCGAGCGACCTGGACATCGTGCTGGCGGGCGATGAGGCCGGCTGGCCGGACGAAATCCTGGCGCGCATCGCTGCGCTGGCCGCGCACGAATACGCGCCGAAGGGGTTCAGCCAGGGCAACATTGACTTTCAGATTACGCGGGGTCTGTTAGGGATTTCGTTGTAGGAGGAGACTCAGTCTGGTCAGTTCTGCTCAAGAAATTGGCGTCTCTATCAATCACCCATAACTGGCTCAGGACGCTTGACGGGGACGCGCGCAATCTGCAGGACAAGTCGGAGCGCTTCGTTGACTGCGTCGTCAGTTGGAAATGCCTGGGCAACATCTGGGGCAAGCACCACCACATTGTTGCCGATGCGCCGTCCAGGTGCAAAACGCCCCTTTGCAACGATGGTCATCTTGCTCAGATCGTACTCATCGCGCAGCTCGTAATCGTCAGGATTCGGTTGATTCGGCATAGAAGCGTTCCTCTCGCTTTGTCGCCTCACGGGCGCTGATAATTCGTATTCTTCCACTACGGTCGGTGTGCGCAACCATCAACAGGCGCCCCAGATTGGACATACCAATCGTGATATACCGATCCTCGTCAAATGAGTGTTCCCCGTCGACCACAGTAATAAACTCAGGGTCATCAAAAATCGTCATGGACTCTTGGAACGCGACACCATGCTTCCGAAGATTCTTGGTCGCTTTGTCCGCATCCCATTCAAATTGAAGATCACTGCCCACGGTTGACTGCCCCTGAAATCTGCGAATTGTACAGAACACACGGTGTATTCCGCCTGTTCCGTGGTGCTTACCTGTGACCCATCATCTTTTGCAGATGATAGACTAGACGTAACTTGCCGTCAAGGCAAAAGCAAGTGCTTACCCGTGCATGCCAAAAACCTTTCCAGGGTTCAAGACAGCGTGCGGGTCCAGCGCGCGCTTCAACAGGCGCATCGTCGCGATTTCCGCTGGCGTGCGGCTCAAGGCGAGGTAGTCTTTCTTCTCCAGGCCGATGCCGTGCTCGGCGGAGATGCTGCCGTGGAGCGTGGGCAGCGGGGCGTAGACGATAGCCGCAGCGCGGGCCGCATCTTCCGGCTGGAGGGCCGGCGCCCAGAGGTTGACGTGCAGATTGCCATCGCCGAGGTGACCGTAGACCCAGCAGCGCACCGCCGGGCCGAAAGCCGTCGCCAGCCCACCGCGCACCGCGGCGACGTAGCCCTCCATCGCCGCGATGGGCAGGCTCACGTCGTAGCCGAAGGTCAGGTGATGCTGTCGCTCGATCTGCTCGGAGTCCTCGCGCACGCGCCAGAGTTCGTCGCGCTGCGCCGCGGAAGCAGCGACCACGCCGTCGGCGAAGAGGCCGGCGTCCGCGGCGCGCTCCAAGACGTGAGCGAAGCGCCCCTCGTCACTCTCCTCATCGCCGCCCAGCGTCTCCACCAACACATAGTAGGCAAAACCCTGGCCCAGCGGCGGGCGCGCCGGCGCGGGCGGCGTGGTGGTGAGCCGATAGTAGTCGTTCCACATCACTTCGAAGGAGGCCAGCGCGCCGCCCAGGTCGCGCTGCAACTGGGTAAGGAGCGCCACCACCTGGTCGAAGGCCGTGGCCGCCAACAGCGCGGTCGACCGCGTGCGCGGTGCAGGGAAGAGGCGCAGCACCGCCTGCGTCACCACGCCCAGCGTGCCTTCGCTGCCGATGAAGAGCTGCTTCAGATCGTAGCCGGCGTTGTTCTTGAGCATCTGGTTGAGCGATGTCAGCACCGTGCCGTCCGCCAGCACGGTCTCCAGCCCCAACACCAGGTCGCGCATGACGCCGTAGCGCAGCACGCGCACGCCGCCCGCGTTCATGGCGATGCAGCCGCCGATGGTGGCGGTGCCGCGCGCGGCCAGGTCGAGGGGAAAGAAGAGGTCGTGGGCCGACGCGGCCTCCTGCACCCGCTGCAGGGGCGCGCCAGCCTGCACGGTGAGCGTGCGGTTTGCCGCGTCGACCGCGGTCACCGCGGCCATGCGTTCCAGCGACAGGAGCAGGTCGGCGCCGGTGCTGGCGGTGGCGCGCACCAGGTTCGTGCCGCCGCCGTAGGTGATCACCGGCTGGTGCGTGGCATGGCAGCGCGCCAGCACAGCGGCGACTTCGCCCGTGTGCTGCGGGCGCACCAGGGCCAGCCCTTGCAACGGCGCGGGGTCGCTCCAACTGGTGGCGCGCGCGGCCAGGTCGGCGCCGGTTATCACATGGTCCGGGCCGACGATGGCGCTGAGGTCGGACAGCAGATCGGGCATGGGGTGGCTCACCTCGAATGAAATTGCTCGCGTTGCGTGGGTAAGAATAGACCGCGGATGACGCGGATTAGGCGGATTTGCGCTGATTGAATCGGTGAAAATCCGCCTAATCCGCCAAATCCGCGGTCTATTCCAACTTTCCCTGCGCACATCATTTGGGCGCTAGGGCACTTTGCCATATTTGCTGTATACTACTTGCGGTTTCGCGTTTCACCCAAGTAGGCAATTCAGGAGATGAAATATGAAGAAACAGGCTGCAATTTACCTTTTGTTGATTGTGGCGCTGCTGGCGTTGGGTGCGTGTACGCCCGTGCGCCCGGCCGCCACGACCACCGGCGGCGACGCGCCCGCGGCCACCGGCAAACTCGCCGAGATCCAGGCTGCCGGCAAATTGGTGGTGGGCACGTCGGCGGATTACCCGCCTTACGAGTCCATCGACGCCGACGGCAACTTCGTCGGCTTCGATATGGACTTGATTCGCGCTGTCGGCGCTGAGCTGGGCGTCGAGGTCGAGATTCAGGACATGCCCTTCGACACGCTGATCGCATCCGTGCAGGAAGGCAAGATCGATGCGGTCATCGCTGCGATGCAGGCAACCGCTGAGCGCGACGAGCAGGTCGACTTCACGATTCCCTACCGCATGACCAAGGACGCCTTCATCGGCGCGGGCGACACAACCATCGTCATCGAGCAAGCCGAGGACGCTGCGGGCATGAGCATCGGCGCGCAGACCGGCACGGTGCAGGAGCGCTGGATCCAGGAAACCCTGGTGGCCGCCGGGCTGACCGCCGCCGACCAGGTCTCCAGCTACGAGCGCGCCGACCTGGCCGCGCTGGATGTCGCCAACGGGCGCATCGAGCTGCTGCTGATGGACGCGGAGCCGGCGGTGGCGCTGGCCGAGCAGAACGGCCTCAAGATCCTGCTCATCACCGAGACCACCGCCGAGGGCGGCAAGTCGATCGCCATTCCTGACGGCGAAACCGAACTCAAGGCCGAACTCGACCGCATCATCCAGAAGTTGATCGACGACGGCACGGTGCAGCGGATTCAGGAAGAGAACGGGCTGCCGTAGGCGGAAGATTCAGAGATTACGGGATTAGGAGATTAAGAGATTGAGTGAGCGGAAGCAATGCCGCTGTACGAAAATTGCTCAATCTCCTAATCTCTTAATCTCCCAATCTCCTCTCACATCATGGACATCCTCCAAAACCTCCTCACCACACTTGAATTCATCATCCAGGGGCTGTGGATCACCGTCTGGGTGACGGTGGTCGCGCTGGTGGTGGGGCTGGTCTTTGGCGTGCTCACGGCGCTGATGCGCGTCTACGGCAACCGCTTCTGGCGTCAGGTGGCGACGGTCTACAGCGTGGTGATCCGCGCCGTCCCCGTGGTGGTGATCATCTTCATCCTCTTTTTTGTGATTGCCGAATATGTCAACCTGTCGCCCTTCCTGGCCGGCTCGCTGGCGCTGGGTTTTGCCTCCGGCGCCTATCAGAGCGAGATCTTCCGCGGCGCGCTGCAGGCGGTGCCCGCCGGCCAGATGACCGCAGCGCGCGCCATCGGCATGAGCAAAGTGCAGGCGATCTGGAGCATCGTGCTGCCCCAGGCGCTGCGGCTGGCGCTGCCGGCCTGGGGCAACGAGGCGACGCTCGTGCTCAAGGACTCCACCCTGGTCTTCGTGGTGGGCGTGCCGGAAATCCTGCGGCGGACGCAGCAGGTGAGTGCCCGCACCAACGAACCGTTCATCGCCTTCGGTGCGGCCATGCTGCTCTACCTGGGGCTGACGCTGCTCACCACGCAGTTCCTGGGGTGGGTGGAGCGGCGCTATCGATTGCAGATGTAGGAACCCATTTGCCCATGACGACTGACCCGATTCTGCGCCTCGAAAACGTCCACAAATCCTTCGGCGAGACGCACGTGCTCAAGGGCGTTTCGCTGACGATCCAGCCGCGCGATGTGGTGGTGCTGGTCGGGCCGAGCGGCACCGGCAAGAGCACGCTGCTGCGCTGCATCAACCTGCTCAGCCCGCCCACCCAAGGCAAGATCTGGCTGGAGGAACAGGAGATCACCGCGCCCGGCGTCAACCAGGATAAGGTGCGACAGCGCATCGGCATGGTCTTCCAGGACTTCAACCTGTTCACTCACCTGACGGCGCTGGGCAATGTCATGGTGGGGCTGACGCGAGTGCGCAAGATGAACAAGAAGGAAGCCTACGATCTGGCCATGCTGGAGCTGGACCGCGTCGGGCTGGTGGATCGCGCCGACCATTATCCGGCGCAGCTCTCCGGCGGGCAGAAGCAGCGCGTCGCCATCGCCCGCGCCCTGGGCATGGATCCGCACGTGATGCTCTTCGACGAGCCGACCTCGGCGCTCGACCCGGAACTGACCGGCGAGGTGCTGGAGGTGATGCAGCAGCTTGGCCAGGAAGGGATGACGATGATGGTGGTCTCCCACGAGATGGGCTTCGCCCGCCGCGTCGCCAGCCGCATCGTCTTCATGGAAGGCGGCTACATTGTGGAGGAGGGGCCGCCGGACCAGATGTTCGATGCCCCACGCAACGAGCGCACGCGGGAGTTCCTCAACAAGATCTCCTCCTTCGAGGACAACGGGCAAGGGGAATAGGGCGGCGTCATGCAAGAGTTCCTGGAACTGCTGGGCAACGTCGTCCCCAGCCTGCTGCAAGGCACGGTGGTCACGCTGCAACTGGCGGCGGTGTCGCTGGCGCTGGGCGTCGCCATCGGCCTGCCCGCGGGGCTAGGTCGCGTCTACGGCCCGCGTTGGCTGCAGCGGGTCATCGGCGTCTACATCACAGTCTTCCAGGGCACGCCGTTGCTGATCCAGTTGTTCATGGTTTACTACGGCCTGCCTGATGTGGGCATCACCTTCTCCCGCTTTGCCGCCGCGTATCTGACCCTGGGGCTGAACAGCGGCGCGTACCAGGCGGAATATCTGCGCGGTGCGCTGCAGTCGGTTGGCGAAGGACAGATGACCGCAGCGCGGGCCATCGGCATGAGCAAGGGACAGGCGATCCGCAGCATCATCCTGCCGCAGGCGCTGCGTCTGGTGCTGCCGACCTGGTCGAACGAGGCCATCGCCATGCTCAAGTACACGGCGGTGGTCTTCCTCATCGCTGTGCCCGACCTGATGGGGCAGGCCAAGATCATGGCGGCGAAGTATTTTGCACCCATCGCCATCTACATGATCGTGGCGGTCTTCTACCTTGTGCTGGTGGGGATCGCGTATCTGATCCTGCGCCAAGTAGAACGGCGGGCGCAGATTCCTGGGCTGACGGGTGAGGTCGAGTAAATCTGTCTGTCTTGGCGAATTTGCTCGACTACAACATTGCCAAGCGGGCGCTGGTCATGCCCCACTCCACCAACTCACCCCGCCAGGAAGGCCGCGGGTGATGGACTGCAATCTGCTCCTTGCGGCTCGCATTGCGCCAGAAGTCCGTCAAATGCCAGACGTGACGCATACCCCGTTCTACTTCCTCCTGCCGTTGATGGGCGATCAGTTCTGCCAGACCCAGATTTTGCGTGGACATGGTGCCTCTCCGTTTCCCCTGCATCCGCTTCGCTTTTCTGCTCACAGTCTACTGCGCGCAAAGAGAAACGTCACCGGTCTGGGGCGCAGGTTTGCACCACACCTACGTCGGGATTTTTGCCTGTCCAGGTGGACAGGCATGATTGTGTGCGGCAGAATGCGCGGAGAAATCGCCGTTATCAGTCTCTGAAGCCGGCGCGGCTACTTGGCCCAGACGTCGGGGTTCACCACGCCACTTGGTTGACCGGCCGCAAAGGCCAGCACCTGCTCGAATGCCTCACCAAAGTAGCCTTCGTAGCTCTCTTTCTCCACGTAGCCCAGGTGCGGTGTGCAGAGGGCGTTCTCCAGCGCGAGCAGCGGATGCGCGGCGTCAAACACCGGCTCATCCTCGTAGACATCCACGGCAGCGAATCCGGGACGCCCGGCGCGCAGTGCAGATTCCAGGACGCCGGGCGCAATCAGCCCGGCGCGGCTGGTGTTGACCAGCAGCGCAGTCGGCTTCATCTGCGCCAGGTCGTCGG
>JAPKMV010001109.1 GCA_026645635.1 Caldilineaceae bacterium | reverse complement strand
CCCTGCGCGCCCGCAACCTGGTCGCCGTGATGGTGGGCGAAGGCGACGACAAGGCGGCGTGGCAGGCGCTGGCGCAGCAACTGGGCGTGGCGGAACGGCTGCGCTGGGTAGGCAACGTGCCGAAGACAGAGATCGGCGTCTACTATAATCTGTGCGATTTTCTGGCCATGCCGTCGGTGAGCCGCCCGGCCGACGGGCTGAACGTCTGCGTGCTCGACGCCATGAGTTGCGGCAAGCCGGTGGTGGCCTCCACCGTAGCCGGCAACCCGCTGGCCGTGGTGGACGGCGTGACTGGCTTCCTGACGCCTGAACAGAAGCCGGCAGCCCTGGCCGCCGCTATCGTGCGCCTGCTGGACGACGCCGCCCTGCGCACGGAGATGGGCGCTGCCAGCCGCACCCGCATCGAGCAAGAACTGGGCTGGCCGCACCTGGCGCGACGCTACCTGGCGCATTTTGCACGGATTGGCGGCGGGGGATAGACCGCAGATTAGACGGATGGGGCGGATTCGCGCGGATAAATGCGTAATCCGCGAAAATCCGCCTCATCCGCCATATCCGCGGTCTATCGCTCCACAATTGACAGTGGTACAATGTTCTTGTTCATCCAACCTTGACGAGGAGAGCACCTATGCATTGGCTCAACGAACCACCGGCCTGGCAGGTCGAAGACGACGCCATCACCGTCCAGGTGGCGCCAGGCACCGACTTCTGGCGACGCACCCACTACGGCTTTATTCGTGACAGCGGCCACTTCGGTTTCGAGACGATCCACGGTGACTTCGTGGCCACGGTCAAGGTCGCCGGCGGCTACCGCGACCTCTACGACCAGGCCGGGCTGATGGTGCGCATCGACGCGCAGCATTGGATCAAGTGCGGCATCGAGTACGTCCACGGCGTACAGTATGCCAGCGCGGTGGTGACACGCGAGTTTTCCGACTGGGCGGTGGCGCCGCTGGCCGGACAGCCCCCGGCGATCTGGCTGCGCCTGACCCGCCAGGCGGAGGCGGTGGAGATCGAGTACTCGCTGGATGGCGCGCAGTACGCGCTGCTGCGCATCGCCTACCTGCCGCCCACTGCGTCGATCCAGGCCGGCGTCATGTGCGCCGCGCCCGATGGCCAGGGCTTCCCCGTCGTCTTCGAGAACTTTGCGGTCGCTCCATTGCCGGGCAAGGAGTAGACCCTGAGAGACAGTTTGAAAAGGGCAAGATTGACGCAGAGACGCAGCGGCGCAGAGGTTCGCAGAGGAGTTGCAGAGCTGGCTACTGCTGCGTTTTCTCTCGATTTTCTCTGCGTTTCTCTGCATCTTTGCGCCTCTGCGTCAAAGTGGGGTGACTTTCCAAACAGTTTCTGAGGAAGGGCGAAGGCAACTTCACAATTGACGATTCACAATTCACAATTCTGCACTCCCATGAGCGAACACTCCATGCACTGGACCACCGCCGACCTCTCCGACGCCCACCCTGACCTGCCGGTCGCGCAGCCCATCTTCCGCGACTTCGGCGGGCGCCGCGCCTTTGACGGCGCCATCGCCACCGTGCGCATCGCCGACGACAACACCTCCGTGCGCAGCCTGCTGGAGCAGCCCGGCGCCGGCCGGGTGCTGGTGGTGGACAACGGCGGGTCACTGCGC
>JAPKMV010001108.1 GCA_026645635.1 Caldilineaceae bacterium | reverse complement strand
TTCCCTCCCACCCGCGCGACATCGCGCTTGTTGCTCTCGAAGGCAGCCATCACCGCCTCATCGCCGCTCAACCCCTGCGCCGCGACTTCGGCGAAGGCCGTCAGCACGCGCTTGTAATCCTTCGGCATCACCTTGGCGATGCGCGGCAGCAGCTCGTCCCAGCGGATCAACACGCGCCAGGCCAGGTCGCTGTGGGTGTAGTCCGCGTGCCGCTGGATCATCGCCCTGACTTCGGCAACCTCTGCCGCATCTTCCAGTGCCTCCAGCTCCACCATCTCCTTGTTGACGCGCGTGGCGAAGTCGCCGTCCCAGTCCACTACATAGGCGATGCCGCCGGACATGCCCGCAGCGAAGTTGCGCCCGGTCTTGCCCAGCACCACCACACGCCCGCCGGTCATGTATTCGCACCCGTGATCGCCCACGCCCTCCACCACCGCGCTGACGCCGGAGTTGCGCACAGCAAAGCGTTCGCCCGCCATGCCGCGAATGTACGCCTCGCCCGCGGTGCCGCCGTAGAGCGCCACGTTGCCGATGATGATGTTCTCCTCGGCGCGGAAGGTGCTGTTGGTTGGCGGATAGACGATCAGCCGCGCGCCGGACAGCCCTTTGCCAAAGTAGTCGTTGGCGTCGCCCTCCAATTCTAGCGTCATGCCCGGCGGCGTGAACGCGCCGAAGCTCTGTCCCGCCGACCCCTGGAAGTGGAAGTGGATCGTGTCCGCTGGCAGCCCCGCGGGGCCGTATCGTCGCGTTACTTCACTGCCCACCATCGTGCCCACGACGCGGTTGACATTGCGCACCTTCACCGTGGCCTTGACCGGCTCACCGCGCTCCAGCGCCGGTGCAGCCAGCCTTAGCAGCGTCGTGCGGTCGAGTGCCGCGTCCAAGCCGTGATCCTGCCCGATCTGGCAGTAGCGCCCCACGCCCTCCTTCACCTGCGGCTGCCAGAGGAGCGCGGAAAGGTCCAGGCCCGTGGCCTTCCAGTGGTTGATCGCTTTGCGCGGCTCCAGCTTATCCACCCGCCCCACCATCTCGTTGATGGTGCGGAAGCCCAACTGCGCCATGATCTCGCGTAGCTCGGCGGCGATGAAGACCATGAAGTTTTCCACGTCCTCCGGCTGGCCCACGAAGTGTTTGCGCAGTTCCGGGTTCTGCGTCGCCACGCCCGCCGGGCAGGTGTCCAGGTGGCAGACGCGCATCATGATGCAGCCCATGCTCACCAGCGCGGTGGTGGCGAAGCCGAACTCCTCGGCGCCCAGCAGCGCAGCCACGGCCACATCGCGCCCGGTCTTGAGCTGACCGTCGGTCTCCAGCGCCACGCGGCTGCGCAGGTCGTTGAGCACCAGCGTCTGATGCGTTTCGGCCACGCCCAGTTCCCAGGGCAGGCCGGCATGTTTGATGGCCGACTGCGGCGATGCGCCCGTGCCGCCGTCATGGCCGGAGATCAGGATCACGTCGGCGTGGCCCTTGGCGACGCCTGCGGCGACCGTGCCCACACCCACCTCAGAGACCAGCTTGACGCTGATGCGCGCCTCGTGGTTGGCATTCTTGAGGTCGTGGATCAGCTCGGCCAGGTCCTCGATCGAATAGATGTCGTGATGCGGCGGCGGCGAAATCAGCCCCACGCCGGGCGTCGA
>JAPKMV010001107.1 GCA_026645635.1 Caldilineaceae bacterium | reverse complement strand
TGTGCAACCCCACCCGCTGTTTTCTGGGAGGTGACCGATGCGACCGCGTTCCCCACGATTTCTCATGCTCTTGTTAATCTGCTTTCTTTTGATGACAGCCGCCTGGGCTGTCGGCGCCGCGCCAGCGCAGGTCAGCCACGCCGGCGCTCTGGTCTGGACCGACCTGCACGGACCCCGAGGCGGCCCGGCCCAGGCCCTCGCCCTCAACCCCAACTACCCGGCTGACCCGACCGTGCTGGCCGGCGGCGGCCGCGACTTCGGCCACGCCAGTTATGGCGGCGCCGGCGTCTTTCGCTCGCTGGATGGCGGCCTCACCTGGCCAGGACAGGGCGGCCCTGCCAGCGGTGCGCTGTTCGATGTGGCCTTCTCCCCCGCCTGGGCGCAGGATGGCTTCGCCCTTGCCGGCTTCTGGCAGGGCGCCTGGCTCACCCGCGACCGCGGCGCCACCTGGCAGGAACTCCCCGCGCTCCAGGCCGGCGGCGTGACCATGGTCTCCGCAGTGGCGGTCAGCCCCTTCTTGACCAGGAATGCTCCCGCCCATACGCTGCTCGCTGGCAGCCCCTACGGCGGCATCCGCCGCTCGGAAGACGACGGCGCCACCTGGGAACTGACGGGGATGACCGGCCCGGTGCGCCGCCTGGCCTTCGACCCCGCCCAGCCTGCCGTGGCGCTGGCCGCAGCCAGTGACGGCCTCTGGCGATCGACTGACGGCGGCCTCTCCTGGACGCAAGTGACCACCGCCACGCAGGTCTTCGACCTCGCCTTCGCCGCGGACGGCAGCGCCGCCTATGCCACCTTTCTCAGCCGCCTCTGGCGCAGCACCGACGCCGGCTTCACCTGGCAGCCCTTCACCAGCCTCACCGTTGACTTCCTGGACGCCATCGGTCTGAGCGCCGACGGCGCGGGGCTGTTTGCCGCGCAGCGCGGCAATCTCTACCGCTATGCAGCGGCCGCGGGGGAATTCGTCACCGTCACCACCGACCTGAAGACGAGCTACATCCTGCACCTGGCGCCCTCGCCCACCTATGCCAGCGACCAAACTCTGCTGGTGGGCGCCTACGACGGCGTCTGGATCAGCCGTGACGGCGGCGCCCATTTCACCCGCAGCGACGGCTTCTTCGACCTGCCCGTCACTGTCCTGGCGGTGGCAGGGAGCGACGCCACCAGCGGCGAGATCTTTGCCGGCGGCGACTACGGCGTCTGGCAGCGCAGCGGCGGAGAGTGGCTGCCGCGCAACATCGGCGTGGTGGGCGGGTCGGCCAACCGCGTCACCGACATCGCCCTCAGCCCTGCCTTCGCACAAGACCGGACGGTGCTGATGTCCCAGGCGAGCAGCGTCAGCATCGGCGCGGTGGTCTACAAGTCCACCGACGGCGGTGTCACCTGGCGCAATGTGAAAAGCTCAGCCTATGTCAGCCAGGTCGAACTTTCGCCCGCCTTCCCCACCGACGGCCGCGCCTTTGTCGTGGCCGACCAGCGCATTTTGGAATCGAGCGACGCGGGCGAGTCGTGGACGCTGCAGCCCTTCTGGGGCTACACCAATACGGTGCGCCTGCTGGCCGTGTCGCCCAACTTCGCCACGAACCATGCCCTCTATGCCGTGGGCAACCAGGCCTACCGCTCCACCGACGGCGGC
>JAPKMV010001106.1 GCA_026645635.1 Caldilineaceae bacterium | reverse complement strand
GAACTATTCTCTACCATCTCTACTTCGAAGGGCAGGACACCCAACGAGATGTCAACATTGGCTTCGGCGGCGGCATGGTGCAGGAGAAGCACACGGCTACGTCGGGCAAAAGCTGCCGCATCGGCGATCCGGGGCGTCAGTCCCTCTGCTACGGCAATCGCAAGCAGTGCGTCCAAACTCTCACCAGAAGACAGCACGACAGCGTCAACATCTGTGGTGAACCGCGGCGCTCCCAGCAGGTTTGCCGCAACCCCGCCAATGATCACGCCCTGTTCATCCATCTGCGTGATCACGCGCTGCACAGCGGCAAGCGCTGCCAGAATCTGGTCCGATAAGTCGGGTTTGCTCATCTGAACTTTTCCTTGAGGACTCGCCACCGCTCCCGCACTGGCTGAACATCAGCTTCGTTGTATTGCACGGAGTCATCAAAAGTGCCCATTGCGCGCGCCATCGCAATGAGAATGGCGTACTGGCGCAACCTGCGTTCCATCGGCATGGCGCGCAACTCCTCCGCCTCGATCTCCGCCACAGCTTCCCACCGCGTGCGGTAGGCGACCATCGCTTCCTTCAGCGCATCACCTGTCATCTCATCACCTGCCATCCATCACCCCTTTGGCTCCAGCACCACCACCGGGATCGCGCGTCCGGCGGCCCGTTCCGCGTAAAGATTGTAGCCGGGATAGACCTGGTTGGCGATCTGCCAGTAGCGCGCCCGCTCGTCGCCATCGGTGATGCGGGCAAGATAGGTGGCTGTCTGTTGGCCGCGGCGCACGGTCACCTGGGGGTTGGCGCGCAGGTTGTGGTACCAGGCCGGGTAGTTGGGCTTGCCGAAGTTGGAGGCGATGACTACGTACCGCTCGCCGTCTTGCAGCGCCAGCAGCGGCGTGGTGCGCGGCTGTCCGCTCTTGGCGCCGATGGTGGTGAGTTCGATCATCGGCAGGCCGGCCAGGAGCGAGGCGACCGTGTAGCGGCTCCCCGTGGCGCGGAACAGGCCGCGGTCCAGCGGCGGCAGAATGTGGGAGAAGAGGCGGGCCACCGGCTTCTGCATGCCCAGCCAGCGGAAGGTGCGGTGGAGCAGGTTGGCCTGGTCGTAGGTGTTGGTTGGCGTCATGCGGGTTGCTGGCGTTCCTTCCTGTTGATCGCTGTCGTCCTTGTGCGCTGCCATTATACCACCGCCTGACGATCTCTATGCGCTGCGTTGGCGCAATGCTGCCAGTCGGCTTTGCGCAGAGTACGCGGCAGCCGACTGGCGGGGAAACGCCGCGGGCGCGCCAGCCGGCTGTACTGCACAGCGCCTGAAACGCACGCTGCCTGGGCGTACAATCGACAGCCGTCCCCCTGATTATCCATCTGCCCGGGCGCAAGGCCCGAGCGCCAACAGCGAAGGCGGCCGACATGGATCCCATTGCCGATTTCCGTTCACACATTCCCACCATGCGTGGCATTTCTTGGGGCGCTCTCCTTGCCGTCACGGCAGGGTTGCTGCTGGCGACGCCCCTCTTTGCCACCCCGCAGCCGGACGTCACCTTCTCCGGTTGCGGCGGCGCGGAGGCGGCTGTCCACGACGCCGGCTATGAGGCGCAGGTCGTGGAACTTGTCAACCAACGGCGCGCCGAGCATGGCGACCTGCCGCCGCT
>JAPKMV010001105.1 GCA_026645635.1 Caldilineaceae bacterium | reverse complement strand
CGGCAGCCGCCATCGGCGCGGTCGAGATCACGCAACCGGAGATAACGCAATCTGCAGCGCGGTTGCCGGTGCAGTTCCCGCTGCGCCAGCCGGTCGTGCAGGAAGGGATCGAACTCCTCGGCTTTGCCGGCGCTACGCCGCAGCCGCTGCTCGCCGGCACGGAACTGGCCGTCACCCTCTTTCTGCGCAACACGGTTGCCCATCTTCCCGAACGCCAACTCTACCTGAGCCTGCTGGACGCAGCGGGCGCGGGGGTGGGTGGCTATGAAGGCTGGCCGCTGCCGGCCTATCCTACGCAGACATGGCCGCCGCAGGCTGTCGTCCAACTGCCCGCATCCTTTGTGCTGCCGGGGTCCCTCACCAGCGGCGACTACCGCCTGGTCACTGGCTGGCTCGACCCGGCCACGGGTGTCAAAACGCCGCCGGTGACGTTGGGCACGGTGGCGATCCGCCAGCGCAGCGCCACCTTTGCGCGGCCGCAGCCGGGCGTCGCCATCACCACACCTACCCTGCTCGGCAGCCACGCGTATCTGATCGGCTATGACTGGGTGGAAAGCGCGCCGGACGTGCTCGACCTGCGGCTGTACTGGGAAGTGGTGCAGCCGCTGCTGCCGCCGCACCACATTTTCGTTCACGCCGACGATGCGGCCGGCGTCACCCAGGCGCAGCAAGACGGGCCGCCGGTCACGGCTGATGGCGCCGCGCCTACAGGCAGTTGGCAGCCGGGTGAGTACCTGACAACGGTGCATCGCCTGGCGCTGCCCCCGGGCGAGTTCAACGTGCGCGTGGGTCTCTACGAACCGGAGACCGGGGTGCGCCTGCCGGTTACGGTGGCAAGTCAACCGGCGGGCGACAGCGTGATTCTCGCCGCGCCGTAAGAGCCTGGTTGTATAGTCACCTCACTTTGACGCAGGGGCGCAAAGATGCAGAGAAACGCAGAGATAATCGAGAGAAAGCACAGCCGTAACCAGCTCTGCAACCCCTCTGCGTCAGCCTTGCCCCCTTTCAAACAGTGTCTATGGGAGATAGACTGCGGGTTTGGCGGACAAGCGCAAATCCGCCTCATCCGCCTCATCCGCCAAATCCGCGGTCTATTACGCGACCTTTACGCAGCGCCAGCCGTATTGTATGATCAACTGCGCACAGCACAGAACCCTTTCATTTCGATAAAAAGGAGCAACAGACTTATGGACGAGCAAGAAAAGACCACCCAGGGCGCCTCACAGGAGGCCGGCCAGGCCAAGCAGCCGGGCGACGAACTGGTGCACGAACTCACCGAGCTGGCCGACCGCTTCGCCAATGTGGTGCGCGTGGCCTGGAACAGCGAGCAGCGCAAGCGCATCGAAACGGATGTCAAGGCCGGTCTCGATTCGCTGACCACGTCGCTGGAAGACGGGTTCCGCCAGGTTTCCTCCTCGCAAGAGGCGAAGGAACTGCAAAGCAAGGCGGGCGAGGTCGGCGAAAAGGTCAGCGGCAGCAAGTTGGTGGCCGACCTGGCCAGCGCGTTGACGACTGGGCTGCGGGCGATCAGCGATCAACTGGAGAAGCTGGCGACGGACATCCAGGCCAAAGAAGCTGCGCCGTCCGGTGGCGGCGCCGGTGGCTTTGGCGGCGGTGAATCGACCGCGGAGGATGTGGAGT
>JAPKMV010001104.1 GCA_026645635.1 Caldilineaceae bacterium | reverse complement strand
GCTACACTGGCGCCATCGACATCCCTCAGCAAGGCGCGGCGGGCATTCCGCTGCACACCATCGTTGTGGCGCCGCCTGCGGTCAGCTTCGCCATGCTCGACGGCGCGCAGCAGGCTACCTTCGAGGGCGAGATGGCGGACGACGGTTCGATCCGCGGCGTGATGCGCCAGTCGGGCTACGAGGGAACCTTCACCCTCACGCCGGAGGCGCCTGCCGCGGCGGACGCGCCTGCACCGCTGCCCGCGGGCACGCAGTCGATCTTCGCCAGCGCCGACGGCCAGTTCACGGTGCCGATCCCCACCAACTGGCAGGTGGAAGAAAATGAGGGCTATGTCAAGCTGTCCGACCCCGATGGCGAGTTGCTGGTCTACCTGGCCGTCACCGCAACCGACAACATGACCGCTGCCATCGAGAGCACGTGGGCGCTGGTGGATCCCGCCTTCGACCTGCCGGTGGAGGAGCGCGTTGTGCCGCCGCCTCCGCAGAACGTGGATGAGGTGCTGGTCTTCAACTACAAGACCGCCGATCCCAGCAGCCGGCTGGTGCAGGGTCTGGCGATGCGCGTGGGCGACGCCGTGCATGTGCAGTTGTACGATGTTTCAGTGGCAGGTCTGCAACGCCGCAATTCACAGCTCAACATCATCTCGTCGGGCTACAAGATCACCGACATGGAGGAGACCGACCTGCGCGGGGTGACGCCCCTGGCCGTGGATGAGGCAATTCTGGGCGAGTTGGAACCCTTCATCACCACCTACCTGGAAGAATTGGAGATTCCCGGCGCCGTGGTGGGCATCGTCCAGAACGGCGAAGTCGTCTATGCCAAGGGCTTTGGCGTGGCGGACCCGGCCACCGGTCGCCCGCTTACGCCGGACACGCCGATGATGATCGGCTCGGTGGGCAAGAGCATGACCACGATGCTCATGGGGACGCTGGTGGACGACGGGCTGATGACCTGGGACACGCCGGCACAGCAGCTTTACCCGGACTTCCGCGTACTCGACCCGGCACTGAGCGAGACGATCACCATGCGCAACCTGGTTTGCGCCTGCACCGGCGTGCCCCGCCGCGACCTGGAACTGGCCTTCAACTTCCGCGACATGACCGCCGAAGACATCGTGGCGTCGCTGGCCGACTTCGAGTTCTTCACCGACTTCGGCGAGGCGTTCCAGTACAGCAACCAAATGGTCGGCGCCGCCGGCTACATCGCCGGCCGGACAGCGGCAGCGCAGCCCGGTGACATGATGGCGGATTATGCGGCGGCCTTGCAGGAGCGGGTGCTTGACCCCATCGGCATGACCGACACGACCATTGACTTTGCTGCGATTCGCGCCCGCGGCGACTACGCCATCCCGCATGGCTTGTTGATCAACAGCGAGCTGGCGCCGATCGGGCTGGAGGTCGAGGAGTTCCTGCTGCCGATAGCGCCGGCGGGCGCCCATTGGTCGACGCTCAACGACATGCTGAAGTACATGATCACCCAGTTGAACGACGGCGTGGCGCCGGATGGCGCACAGGTCGTCTCCACCGAGAATCTGCTGGAGACGCGCAAACCGCAGATCGGCATCAGCGCCGACGTGAGCTATGGTCTGGGCTGGATGGTGGGCGACTACAAGGAGCAGCCGCTGGTCACCCACGGTGGCAACTC
>JAPKMV010001103.1 GCA_026645635.1 Caldilineaceae bacterium | reverse complement strand
CCCGACAAAGGACGCAACAAAGAGCGGCAGCAGGTTGAAGGTCATGGCGTCGATTGCTCCATGCTGGCGCGCTCTGCGCCCGTTGGCGCAGCCGGCAGCGCGTTGGGGCGCGCGGCAGCGGCTTCAACCGCCGCCTTCTCCGCCGACGGGGGGACAGGCGGCGCAAGCCGCAGCTGGCTGCCTGCCGCCGGCTGCGGCGTCGCGGCAGCAACGGCAGGACGCGGCGGGCGCAGCGCGGGCCAGCGTTGCGTCCGCGTCGTGCGCACCTGCGGCAGCGGCGCGACGATGCGCCGGGCGCCGCAGGCCGCCTCCTGGCGCGGCTGCACCAGGATCAGGTAGCCGCCCGCCAGCCCGATCAGCACCTCGGCGATGCCCAGCAGCGCCGGCATACCGCTCGTCGGGAGCAGCACCGTGCTGATGGCGTAGGCCGGGAGCAGCCAGAGCAGCAGCGCCACCGCCGAGAAGAAAGGGTCGGCGGTCAGGGTCGTCACAAACAGGGCGCAGATTGCGATCCAGACCAGGATATCGACCTCCGGTTGGGACATCATCGGCAGACCGATGCCGGGGTCGATGAACCACCAGGCCAGCACGACAAAGGCGATGGCCAGCAGGCGCACCAGCCAGCCGGTCGGCTGGCGGGCTGGCAGTTCGCCGCGGCGCGTCCACTGCGCCAGCAGGAGCAGGCTGCCGGCCACCAGGATCGCCACCAGTTGGCTGAGCGTGAGCAGAATGGGCGTGCCGTGCAGATAGGCGAGCAGCAGCGTGACTGCGACGTGCAGCGCAACGAGCGCGCCTAGCGCCGCGCGCCAATTCCAGAGCAGCGGAATCAGCGCTGCCAGCGCCGCCAGCAGCAGCAGGGCGGGGCCGCTGGCAAATAGACTGCCAAGGGTGGCGAAAATGCTCTCAAGCATCGCTTACACCAGGAGCAGTGCCGCCAGGAGCACGAAGACCATAAACCAACCGAGCGCGCCGGCGCCTTCCACCACGGCCAGACCGTTGGCGCTCAGCGTGGCCATGCGGTCGATGCCCCAGACGGCGGCGCGGAAGAACCATTCCAACTGAGTAAGGCGGCTGAGTCGATTCGGCCAGGCGCCCAGGGAGGGCCAGAGTCGCGGGCGCACCTGCACCAATGCCAGCCCAAGCAGCACCGGCAGCGCCAGGATCGCCCAGACCGGCCACGCCGCCACAGCGGACGGCGGGTTGCCCAGCGTCGGGGCAATGGTGTTGGGGATGCCCATGATGCTTTCCATAAAGACGGGCAAGATGCCGGCGACGGCGAGGGGCAGACCCAGCGCCACGCACGCGATCAGCAGCCGCACCAGAAAATCCTGGGGCAGGTCGCCGTTTGCCGCATGGTCGGGGGCGCTCCAGGAACGCAGCAGCGCGGCGATCTGAATGCTCATGGCCAGGATGAAGACTGTGGCTGCAGGCCAGAAGAGCGGCCCGCGCGTGAGCAGGGAGGCCAGCGCCGGCTGCGCCAGAAAGCCCGGTGTGAAGGCTACGCCGGCCAGGGCCGCCGCGCCGACGGTCACGGGCGCCTGCCAACCCCAGGCTTGCCACACCTGGTCGCCGACCAGCCACAAGCCGCCGCCGAGGGCAAAGGCGGTGGTCGCCCAGACGATGCCTGCCGGGCCGGGCGCGTGCG
>JAPKMV010001102.1 GCA_026645635.1 Caldilineaceae bacterium | reverse complement strand
GCCGAACCCGCCGCAGCCGCCGGTCTTCACCTTCGACCCGACGGTGGACATGCAGGCGCCGCCGATGCATCAGGTGGACAACATGCCGGCGCGGGAGTACTTCACCTATGGGGCCAAGCTGATGCAGCAGCAGCCGCCGCACATCACCGACTGGTCGCAGGTGGCGCGGCGCCGGCTGCTCGGTCTGGAGATGGGCGAGGCGTTCGACTGGGACAAACTCGCGCCCGAAGTGCAGGCGGCGCTGACCGATGCGCCGGCCGCGGCGCAGAAATCCATGCGCGCCAAACTGCCGACCCTGGCGCGCGTCGTCAACGGCTGGCAGATGAACGTCGAGACAATGGGCATCTACGGCGACAACTATTTGAAGCGCGCCATCGTGGCGATGGTCGGTCTGGGCGCCAACCAGGCGGTGGACGCGATCTACCCGCTGAGCATCGCCGACGCCGACGGCAATCCCTACGCCAGCCCGGCGCACTATGTGATGCACTTCACCAAAGAGGAGCTGCCGCCGGTGGCCGCATTCTGGTCGATCACGATGTACGACAAGGATGGTTTCCAGTGCGCCAACGAACTCGACCGCTTTGCCATCGGCGATCGCGACGCGCTGCGCTATAATGACGATGGCTCACTGGACATCTATTTTCAGCACGACAACCCAGGGCCGGAGAAAGTGGCGAACTGGCTGCCGGCGCCGGAGGGTGCGTGGAATTTGTGCATGCGTCTCTACGCACCTAAGGCGTCCGTGCTGGACGGTTCGTGGAATCCGCCGCCGGTGTGCAAGGTGGGATGACGCCGCGCTGGTACGGCTCTGCGTATAGATGTGAGGTATGATTGCTGGGATGTGCGCAAGTGCTCGTCTGGCGCCTTCCCGGAAGCTGCGAGCTTCCGGGAAGATGGCATGACCAGGTGCGCCAGTGGGTTGTCAAGTGTAATAGTATCGCTGATTGATGACTTTCCCGGATTCTGCCGAATCCGGGAAAGTCATCAATCAGCGATTCTCCACGTTTAGTTTGGGAAAGGGAAGACAGACGCCATGACCAACGCCATCAAGTCGTTCATGCTCTATCTGGTGCGCTTCCTCGTGATATGGGTGGTGAATGCGCTCTCGCTGCTGGCGACGGCCTGGCTGATGCCGGGGATGTCGATCAGCGCGGTGGGGGAGACGTCGGCCACGTTGGTGGCGGTTTCGGCGGCGCTGCTGCTGGCGATCGTCAACCTGCTCATCCGCCCGGTGATCCTGCTGCTTGCCAAGCCGCTGGGTTGGATCGCGCTCTTCGTGGTGGGTTTCCTGGTCAATGCGCTGGCAATCTGGATCACGGCATGGCTGCTGCCCGGCTTCGACGTCGACATCCTGGGCAGCATTGTGGGCGGCATTGTCTTCGCCTTTTTCAACGCCATCTTCACCGGCATCCTGGAACTGGACGACGAGGGTTCGTTCTACCAGAGCCGCATCGAGCGCCGCGCCAAGGAGCAGCCCTTCGCCAGCGCCGGCGAACCGGGCCGCGGGCTGATGATGGTGGAGATCGACGGGCTGAGCTACTGGCATCTCCAAAAAGCATTGGCCGACGGGCTGCTGCCCACGCTGCAGAAGATGATCGACGAAGACGGCTATCAACTGAGCCGGACGGACTGTGGCCTGCCTTCGATG
>JAPKMV010001101.1 GCA_026645635.1 Caldilineaceae bacterium | reverse complement strand
GCGCAGATTTTCGCAGATGGCAAACATCACATCTGCGGAATCTGCGCAATCTGCGGATAGTGTTGGCGTCTACATCTAGATGAACGCCCAATTCTGGCCTGCTCAGTCTAGGGTGTGACGACCAGACGCCCCTGCATGGCCGGGTAGTGCCCCGCAACGGTGCAGATCACGATATATTCGCCGGGTTCGGTCGGCGCCGTGAGCGTCTCGCTCAACTGTTGGCCAGGCGGCACGGTGCTGGAGGTCAGCAGCACCAGGTCGCCGTGTTGGTCGGGCAGGAAGGGCATCGGCGGCTCGACGCCCGGCTTGAGCGCCGTCCAGTTGTGTTCCAGCCCGCCCTTGTTCTCCAGGTTGATCGTGAATGGCGCGCCCGCAGCCACCGTCCAGACGGGTGGATTTTCGATGTTGTCGGGTGCATCGCCAAAGTAGATGTCGTGCATGACCACGTCGATCACGGCTGCGGCGTCCGCGGGAGCCGCTGCCACCGGCGCTGCGGTCGGTGTGGGCGGTGGTGCACTGCCGCCACAGGCCGCAAGGAACAGACTGACCAGCACAAAACCAATCCACAGAAACTGCCGTTGCATAAGTTTACCACTCCTGTTGTTGCAAACGCTTGTGAAATATTGAACAAGCGAGAGCTTAACACAGTGGCGGATTGTCGCCAGTAGAGTGCATTACGAAGTGAGCAGGCTGCATGGCGCCAGTGCGGGGCAAAGGGTGAGTGCCGGCGGTTTCGTGGCAGACATCGGTTGAAACGAGTGGGCGTGAAGCCCTAGAGCACACCCTCCACCCACGCCGCGCCCTCGCGCAGCGCGGCGATGTTGCGCGGCAGGTGCCGGGGGTGACGTTCCGGCAGGTTGCGCGCCAGCGCCTCCTTCCGCGCGGCCCCGCAAACACAATCAGTTCCGCGCCAACGGCTGAATGGCGATTAGCAAGAAATCGGATCCTTGCCAGGCGGCCATGAACTACCCTTTGAAATTACCTGACCAGGTTCCGCGCTTGTTGGGTCGTTGCGGACGCAGGCGACCAGGCAGCTATTCGGCTGTTCCTGCACCCTGTGTGGCACGTTCATAGAGCATATCCGCGTAATCGGCCATGTGCACCAGCGAAGTTGCCGGGCCTGACTCTACCGCGCCAGACTGTGCATCCACCAGGAGTTCACCCACCTTGCCCAGGTAGCCGCCTTGCGACAGGCCCAACAACACGGGCACCCGCCACCACAGGCGTTCCCCCACCATCAATTCAGGCTCGCCCGCGTGGAGTTGGTCGCCGAGATTCATCAGCAGGTAGCGATTCGCCTTCTGGCGAGCCACCACAGCACTCACATTGAACTCAGTATCGATCGCGATGCGAACAGCAACGCGACTTCCGCTTGGTGCGGCAACCACGGCGCCAGCCATCGTACTCTCCATCCTCGTTTTCTCCTGAACGGGTGGAATCATAGCATATTTCTGGATGGGAAACGAACTGGAGCGGAAACGCAGGCGCAGCAGTTGAACGCATCAGAAACTACGACGGATTTGCCCGTCCGAACAGCCGCATCCGCTGTCGTGCTCTACCCCCTACGCGCGCACGCCCTCCACCCACGCCGCGCCCTCGCGCAGCGCGGCGATGTTGCGCGGCAGGTGCTGACGGTGACGTTCGGGCAG
>JAPKMV010001100.1 GCA_026645635.1 Caldilineaceae bacterium | reverse complement strand
TTGTAGTCCTCTTCCTGCGCCACCTGGGCGGCCAGCCGCCCCGCCATGGGAAAGGCGGAGATGCCGCACGCGCCGATCAGCGGGTTGATCTTGCGCCCGGAGACCACGTACATGAACTTGCCAAAGAGCAGGCCGGCGACGGTGTCGGCCACGAAAGCAAAGAGACCTAGGCCGAGCACCATCAATGTCTGCCACTGAAAGCCGGTCACCGGGCTGTAGAGAAAGCGGTCGGCGGTCATGGTGGCGCCGATAGCCAGCCCCAGGAAGAGGGTGGCGATGTTGGCGATCTCGTGCTGCGCGGCCAGGCTGAGCCGCTCCACCACCAGCGCCTCGCGCAGCAGGTTGCCGAGCATCAGGCTGGCGATGAGCGGCGCGGCAGCCGGCGCCAGCAGGCTGATGAAGACCGTCACCGCCATCGGGAAGATCAGCGTCGCCGCACGGGAGACCGGCCGCGGCGCATATTCCATGCGCACGCGGCGCTCGGTGGAGGTGGTGAGCAGGCGCATCAGCGGCGGCTGGATGATCGGCACCAGGCTCATATAGGAATAGGCCGCCACGGCGATGGGGCCGAGCAATTCGGGCGCAAGCTGTGACGCCACGAAGATCGCCGTCGGCCCGTCGATGGCGCCGATCACGCCGATGGCTGCAGCCTCGTTCATCTGGAAACCCAACACCGCGGCCAGCAGCAGCGTGGCGTAGATGCCCACCTGCCCGGCCGCGCCCATCAGCACCAGATGCGGCTGCGCCAACAGGGGGCGAAAGTCGATCATTGCGCCGACGCCGATGAAGATCAGCAGCGGGAACAGTTCGGTCTCGATGCCGAATTCGTAGATCGTCGCCAGCCAGGAGCCTTCTGCATAGGCTGACATGCCCAGGTTGGCGAAGATGCAGCCCGCGCCGATGGGCAGCAGGAGCAGCGGCTCATAACGCTTTGCGATCGCCAGGTAGATCAAGAGCGCGCCCACGGCGATCATAACGCCGTTCGCCCAGGTAAATGCCGTGATGCCCTGCGTCAAGATCGCAGCCAACTCTTGCCAGTTCATATCGCATTCCTTCTCAACGCAGCCTGACCAGCGGCTGGCCGTGGTTGACATGGTCGCCGACGGCCACCATCACCTCGGCGACCACGCCGGGGCGCGGGCTGCGCACAGGGTTGTTCATCTTCATCGACTCCACCGTGCAGAGCAACTGCCCTGCGGTGACGGCATCGCCCGTCTTTACGGCGATCGCCACGACATCGCCCGGCAGCGGCGCGGCGATGATCTCCGTCTCACCGGAGGGCGCGACGGCGATCGGCGCCGGCGCGCTGATGCGTGGCGGTGCGGCGGCGGCTGTTGTCGCGGGCGCGATTGCCGCCGCTGGCGCATCTTCCGGCCAGACGACAAACAGTTCGCTGCCCACCACCGCCTGGATCGGACGGCTGTTCAGATCGCCGATTTCGACTTCGTAGATTTGTCCATCGATTTGCACCCGCACGTTCATGCTGCGTTTCTCCTAATTCCTGCGGTAGACACCGGCGCGGCGGCTCATGGCGTTGCCGCGCAGGGTCGCTTGCCAGGGCGAGATGGGTCCCTGGGTGACTGGCGTTGATGGCGGTGCGCTCTCGTCATTGGCCTGGAGCGCCAACGCCACTGCAACCGCGACGGCTGC
>JAPKMV010000010.1 GCA_026645635.1 Caldilineaceae bacterium | reverse complement strand
GGCGCCGGGGGCCGCATCACTGGCGAAATATACTCGGCAAGATGAGTGGGTGAGAGGGTGAGAGGGTGAATGAGTGACAACAGCGCACCCTATGCCCGCTCAAAGTATATGTCATTGCGAAAATGCTGCGCAGTTAATGGGTGCGCTGCACAGTAAACTCGCAGATGCCTTGCAGGGCGCGCCGGTAACTGTTGTCGGGCAAGGAGGCCAGCGCCTCCACCGCGCGACGCAGGAAGGAACGCGCCTCGTTGCGCGCCGCCTCGACCGCACCGCGCGTGCGCACATCCCACACAATCTCATCAACCAGGTCGTGCCATGCCCGCCGGTTGCCGTTGTCGGCATCGATCTGGGCAGCTTCCAACTGCTGGAGTAGCGCAGAGGGATCCATGCTCAACTGCAAAAGGTAGAAAAATGGCAGCGTCAACGTGCCTTGACGGAGATCGCTGCCCGCGGGCTTGCCCAGCGACGCCTCATCGCCGGTAAAGTCGAGGATGTCGTCGACGATCTGGAATGCCATGCCCAGGTTGTAGCCGTAGTCGCGCAGGTCGCGCACACGCTCTTCGGGCAGCCCGGAGAGGATCGCCGCGCCTTCGGTGGCCGCACAAAAGAGGCTGGCCGTCTTGGCGTAGATGCGGTCGTAGTAGTTGGCCTTGCTCTGGCGGAAGTTGAAGCGGTCCTGGAGCTGGCGCAGTTCGCCGTCGACAATCGTGCGCAGCGTGTCGCTGAACAAGCCGATCACCCGCATATCGTTGGTCTCGGCAGAAAAGCGCGCAGCCGTGCCGAAGAGATAGTTGCCCGCCAACACCGTCGAACCGCCGCTCCACGCGGCGTTGAGCGTCGGTGCCCCGCGGCGCAGCAAGGCGCCGTCGATCACGTCATCGTGGACGAGCGTGGCCGTGTGCAGCATCTCCACCGAGGCGGCCAGCGCCACGACGCGGCCATGATCTTTCGTCGACTGCATGGCGCCGTTGAACTCAGCCGACAGCAGCGCCAATGCCGGACGCAGCCGCTTGCCGCCGCTGCCGATCAGGTTGACGAAGGCCGTGGCTAACGGGGCGAAAAGCGAGGAATCTGTGGCGCGCATCTTCGACTCAACCTGCACCAGGCCGCTGCGGATCGGCGCAAAGAGTTGGACAATATCCACCGCACCGTTGGTCGGCGCGTGCCCGCCGACAAGAACGGAACGGTTTGTCGTGTCCACAAATGGCCTATGCATGGGCGATGTAACGGGTTGCGACAGTAGCACCGGTCGAGTCCTCCAACTGAAAAAAGCGATAGGCCAGCGACGTTGTTCTGGTCGCAACATCTTCAGGAGTCGTGCCAAACAACGTGGCGAGGCGCTCGCAGACCAGCCGCACGTAGGCAGGCTCGTTGCGCTGCCCGCGGTGCGGGTGCGGCGTCAGGTAGGGGGCGTCGGTTTCCAACATCAACCGGTCAAGGTCAAGCTGTGCGACCAGCGCGTGCAGGGCGCGCGCATTGGTGAACGTCACCGGGCCGCCGAGGCTGAGCACGAAGTTCCAGGTGTAAGCAGCTTCCGCCAGCGCCAGGTCGCCGCCAAACGCGTGCAGCACACCCGCGTAGGGGCGCGCAGCCAGCGGCGAGGCGGCGAAACTGCTCCCCGTCACCCAAGCGCGCAACACAGCAGCCACGTCCGCGCTGGCGTCCCGATTGTGAATAATCACCGGCAGCCCTAGCATCGCGGCCAGTTCAAGCTGTTCCTCGAAGACCTGCCACTGCACGGGCGCCGGCGTCTTGTCCCAATAGTAGTCCAGGCCAATTTCGCCGATGGCGACGACCTGGGGCGCGGCCGCCAACGTACTCAGTTCATCCCCTGCGTCGGGCGTCCATTCAGCGGCGCTGTTGGGATGCAAACCGACCGCCACGAAGAGACCCGGCGTCTGTTCCGCCAGTTGCAGCGCAGCGCGACCTTGGGCGAGATCGATGCCAGGGTTGATGATCACGCCCACACCGGCCGCCTGGGCGCGCGCCAGCACTGCATCACGATCGGCGTCAAAGTGCGCCAGGTCAAGATGACAGTGACTATCGACAAGTTGGACTGCGCCAGATTTCATCATCCCAATACAAACATTGCACAAAATTTACACGAAGCCTATCGCACCGTTTGTTCATTTTATCACAGATAGGCGTCGCGTGTAAGTAGGTCAGATTTCACTATGCCGCGGCGCAGAACGTTCAATATCAATGCAGTATAGCAGGCGGGGAGGAGTCAGGAGAAATGCATGATTTGCGGGGCGCGCATTGGTATCTTCGCAAGAACCTGGTGTACGCCAGCGCCAGTAGGCCGATAATTTTGTAGAGCGATCTGGCAAATCGCTCCACTGGCAACCTTGCAGCGCATTGCTTTCCGCCGCGAGCGCCGGCGCCGCAGCGTCAATCCTGGAGAGCCAGGCGCGCCGCATCCTCCAGCGTCAGTGCGGCGCCGGCGTCCCAAAGGCGGGTGAACTCACCTTCGCCCAGTGCAGTGCGCAGCGTCGCCACGTTGGTGCGGAAATCGTCGGCCATGTGGCCGGTCAGTTGCACAGCGTAGGTCTGGCGGAGCGCATCGCTGGCTGCACAGAGCCGGACGGCCAACGGCAGGTCGCCGCAGGCGAGGGTCAGGTTGGCCAGATTTTGCAGCGAAGTCAACATGCCCGTGCGGTTGTCGATGGTCTGGCGCAGACGCAGGCTCTCCCGATGATGGCGGCCGGCAGTCGCCAGATCACCCTGCCGCTGCGCCAGGTCGCCCAGGCTGCTGAGGATATGCGCCGTGCTGAACACATCCCCGCGGCGCTGCGCCAGCCCCAGAGCCTCGGTCAGCAGCGCCTGCGTGCGCGCAAAGTCCCCGCGCCGCGTGGTGACGATGGCCAGGTTGTTGAGGAGCGCGCTCATGTCGGTGCTGGTGATTTCCGGAGTGCGCCGGTAGAGCGCCAGGCACTCGCTCAGCAGTTCGTCGGCGCGCACGAGATCACCGGCGCGGCCCGCAGACAGGCCCAGCAGATGCAGCGTCACCCCGCGCAGACGGGGTTCATCCACCTGCTGCGAGAGCACCAGCGCCTCCTCCAGGATCGCCTGCGCTGCGTCCAGCCGCCCCAACATCTGCGCCAGGGAAGCCGTCTGGTTGAGCAGGCGCAGGTGCACGACGCCGGGCAAGTGCGCCCGGCGCTGCCGTGCCTGCTCCAGCCACGCCCAGCCCTCGCTGAGCCGCCCGCGCATCTCCCAGTAGCGGCCCAGTTGTGCGGCGATTGTGGCGCCGGCTGCACAGATCGCCGGGGGCGCATCGTCGCGCAGCGCCCAGGCCAGCGCCGCCTGGATGTTTTCATCCGCGGCAGCGAGGCGCGCCAGCCAGTGAGTCTGCGCACCGCTGGTCAAACCCACGTAGCCACTTTCCACAAGAGCGGCGTAGTAGAGGAGATGCTGGTCGCGGATGCGGTCAGCTTCGGCGGCGGACAGCATCAACAACGCATATTGCTGCACCGTGCTCAGCAGGCGCAGCGAGACCGCGGCGTCAGCGCTCTCCTCGACGCGCTGCACCGGGCTGTGGTCGAGCAGCGCCGCAATGCCGCCAAAAACGTCGATGTCGCCGTCGATGGCGCAGACAGCCTCCGCCGCCTCCAACTCAAACCGCCCGGTGAAGATCGCCAGCCGCGCCAGCAGCCGCTGCTCGTCGGCGCCAAGCAGGGCATAGCTCCAGTCGAGCGTCGCGCGCAGGGTGCGTTGGCGCGGGGGCAGCCGCTGATCGGTGAAGAAGGTGAGTTGGTCGCGCAGCCGCGCCAGCATGGCCTGCGGAGAAAAGAGCTTGCTGCGCGCTGCGGCCAGTTCGATGGCCAGCGGCAGCCCGTCGAGCCGCGCACACAACCCGGCAATCGCGGCGGCGTTGCCGGCGTTGAGGGTGAAGTTCGGGTTGACGGCGCGGCTGCGCGTCACGAAGAGATTCACCGCGGCGTAGTGGGTCAGGGCGACCGGATCGTCGTACTCTTCCGGCGCGGGCAGGGGAAGCGGCGCCACCACAACCTCGCACTCGCCGTAGATGCGCAGCAGCGTGCGGCTGGTGACAAGCACCGTAAGCTGCGGCGCGGCGCTCAGCAGGTCGGCCACAAAGGGCGCACCCGCAGCCAGTTGCTCGAAGTTGTCCAGGATCAGCAGCAGACGGCGGTCACGGAGCCACTGTTGGAGCGTCACTGTCAGCGCCTCGCCGCGCTGCTCCTTGACGCCCAACGCGTCGGCAACGGCAGCCGGCAGCCGCGCCGGTTCGGTCACGGCGGCGAGCATGACAGCGTAGACACCATCGGCAAAGCGGGGCAGCGCTTGCCCGTGCAACTGCTCACCGACCGTCAGCGCCAGGCGCGTCTTGCCGCTGCCGCCTGGCCCGGTGAGCGTGAGCAGCCGCACGCCGTCGTCGATCAGCAGCCGCTGCACCGCGGCGATGTCATCCTGGCGGCCGATGAAGCTGGTCAACTGGGCGGGCAGATTGAAGGCGGGCGCCGTTGGTGCGACCGGCGCGGGCGTCGTTGGTGCGGCCGGCGCGGCAAGCTGGCGGGCGATGGCATCATAGAGCGCGCTCGTCTCGACCATCGGCGCGACGTTGAGTTCGCTGCGCAGCCGCTGCTCGAACTGGCGGTATTCGTGCAGCGCGCCGGTGCGGTCTCCCGCCTCGAAGCGCAGCGTCATCAGCGTGCGCACCACATCCTCGCGCAAAGGATCGTGGGCCAGCAACTGCACGGCGTATTCGATGGCGCGACTGCGCTCGCCGGCCGCGCCACACGCGTCGATGAGCGCGCTGAGACAGTCGGCGTAGCGTTGGGCAAACTGCTGGCGCGCCACGACCAGCCACTCGTCCTGCAAGCCAGGAAGCAGATCACCGTGATAGAGGTTGACCGCGTCGGCCCAGCGCTGCGGGTCGGCCGTCAGGCGCAGGAACGCGACGGCATCGACCCAGACCGGTGCGGCAGGGTTCCACTGGACGCTGCCGGCAGTGGCGAGCAGCCAGGGCGCGGTCGGGTCTTCCGGCGGCAGCGCCTGGCGCAGATCGTAGAGGTGGCGGCGCAGGTTGGCGCGCGCCTCCGCCTCGCCGACATCGGGCCAGAGCGCAAAGGCCACCGCCGCGCGGGTCAGCGGGTGGTCGCCGTGGAGCAGGAGATAGGCCAGCAGCGGCAGGGTGCGCGGCAGGGTGTTTGGCGTGAACGGCGCGCCGTCGAGGAGCATACGCAGCCCGCCGAACAGGTGAATCTGAAATGTTGGTTGCGGCGCACCGCCGGTCGCCGCTGTCAGGTGTTCTGCCATCGTGAAGCTGATATTATGACTGAATCTGCGCAACCGCCAAACGCTGTCAACCGCGTGGGCGACACCGTGCGCCGATCCTGGCTCCTGCGCGGGACATGGTATACTGTCTGCACCCTCAGCGTAACAACAATGGAACGATAGGAATCCAAAATACTATGACAAAAACAGCAAACAAGTCAGCCAGTCGCAAGCCGGAAGCCGGTGCATCCGAGCCACTCTCCGCCGATGCGCTGCGCACTGCCGTCGCCCAACGGCTCTACAACACGCTGGGTACAGCCCTGCAATCGGCCAGCAAGCATGACATCTATATGGCGCTGTCGCTGGCCGTGCGCGACCAACTGATCGACCGCTGGCGGCGGACGACGGATGCGCAGTACGAAGAGAATCCCAAGTTCGTCTACTATCTCTCCGCCGAATACATGCTCGGCAAACAGCTCTCGCAAAACCTGCTCTACACCGGCATCACCGAGGTTGCGGAGCAGGTGCTGGCCAGCTTTGGCATGACGCTGGAGGAGTGCCTGGAGCTGGAGCCGGAGCCGGGTCTCGGCAACGGTGGTCTGGGCCGGCTCGCAGCCTGCTTCATCGACTCGCTGGCCACCCTCGACCTGCCCGCGGTGGGCTACGGCATCCGCTACGAATTCGGCATCTTCCGCCAGACCTTCGTGGACGGCTGGCAGGTGGAGCAGCCCGACACCTGGCTGCTGCGCGGCAACCCGTGGGAGTTTGTGCAGCCCGACGACATGATCGAGGTCGGCTTTGGCGGCCACACCGACCATGTGACCGAAGGCGGCAAGATGCGTGTGCGTTGGCAGCCGGCGCAAAAGGTGTTGGGCGAGCCATGCACGACGCTGGTGCCCGGCTACGCCACCGACACGGTCAACATTCTGCGCCTCTGGCGCGCGCGCGGCGCCGAAGAGTTCGACTTTCAGATGTTCGACACCGGCAATTATGCCCAGGCGGTGCAGCAGAAGATCTACTCCGAGAACATCAGCAAGGTGCTCTACCCCAACGACGGCACGCCCCAAGGCCGCGAGCTGCGCCTGCGCCAGCAGTATTTCTTTGTCGCCTGCTCGCTGCACGACATCATCCGCCGTTTCCGCCTGCGCAACAGCGACTGGACCACCTTCCCCGACAAGGTGTCGATTCAGCTCAACGACACGCACCCGGTCATCGCCATCCCCGAATTGATGCGCATCCTGCTCGACGAGGCGGGGCTGAACTGGGAGCAGTCCTGGTGGATCACGCAGCGCACCTTTGCCTACACCTGCCACACCCTGCTGCCCGAGGCGCTGGAGAAGTGGTCGGTCGGTCTCTTCGGCTATCTGCTGCCGCGCCACCTGGAGATCATCTACGAAATCAACCAGCGCTTCCTGGCCCAGGTGCGCGCCCGCTTCCCCGGCGATGAGGGGCGTATCACCCGCATGTCGCTGATCGAGGAGGGTGGCGAGCGCCAGGTGCGCATGGCCAACCTGGCCAGCGTGAGCAGCTTTGCCATCAACGGCGTGGCCGCGCTCCACTCGCAACTCCTGCGCGACCATACGCTGGCCGACTTCGCCACGATGTTCCCGGAGCGCTTCCAAAACAAGACCAACGGCGTCAGCCCGCGGCGCTTTATGAAGCTGGCGAACCCGCAGCTCTGCGACCTGATCAGCAGCAAGATCGGCGACGGTTGGGTGAATGACCTCGATCAACTGCGCGGGCTGGAGCCATTCGCCGACGATGCTGCGTTCCGCCAGGAATGGCGCGCGGTCAAGCTGCACAACAAGCGTAATCTGGCCGCCTTCCTCCAGCACAGCACCGGCGAGGGCGTTGACCCGGCGGCGATGATGGACGTGATGGTGAAACGCCTCCACGAGTACAAGCGCCAGATGCTCAAGATCATGCATATCGTCACGCTCTATCAGCGGCTGCTCGACGAGCCGAACCTGGAGATCGTGCCGCGCACCTTCCTCTTTGGCGCCAAGTCGGCTTCGGGCTATGCCACGGCCAAGCTGATCATCAAGCTCATCAACAGTGTGGCGGAAGTGGTCAACACCGACCCGATGATGCGTGGGCGGCTGCGCGTCGTCTTCCCGCCCAACTTCAACGTGACCATGGGGCAGATCATCTACCCCGGCGCGGATCTCTCCGAGCAGATTTCGCTGGCCGGCAAGGAAGCGTCGGGCACGGGCAACATGAAATTTGCGCTCAACGGCGCGCTCACCATCGGCACGCTGGACGGCGCCAACATCGAAATCCGCGAACTGGTGGGCGCGGAGAACTTCTTCCTGTTTGGCCTCAACACCCAGGAAGTGATGGAGGCCAAAGCGCGCGGCTACCGCCCGTGGGACTATTACGCGGCCAATCCGCTCCTCAAGCGCGCCATCGACGCCATCCGCGCCGGCGTCTTCTCGCGGGGCAACGTCGATCTCTTCAAGTCGTTTATGGATTCGCTGCTGCACCACGACGAATACATGGTGCTGGCCGACTATCAAGCCTACATCGACTGCCAGGAGCGCGTCGATGCGCTCTACCGCGATCAGGACGCCTGGTCGCGCATGTCGATCCTCAACGCCGCGCGCACCGGCTTCTTCTCTTCCGACCGCACGATCCGCGAGTATGCGGGCGACATCTGGAAGCTGCGCCCGCTGCACGTCAAGTAGAGGACGTCGGGTGACGGGTGAGGTCAAGCTCACCCGTCACCTCCTCACCCTGGCGAGTATCGTTCAGCATTTCCGTGCCAGACGCCGGTTTCAACCTGTGGGCGCGCAACCTTGCACGACGCAGCGCGCTGCGTGCGGATGAAGCCGTCTGCATGCGGCGGGTATATAATAGACTTTGTCGGTAATAGTTTTATGTCACGCAAAGGCGCAAAGTCGCAAAGATATTATCTCCCGGCGTCTCTTGGCGTCCTGGCGTCTTGGCGTGAGATTCCTTATCTCCGATAAAGACTAATGGCAGGGGTCGCTTCACCGGAGAACTGCCCTATGCATCGCATGTCCAGACACCTGGCTGTCGTCACCGCGGCGGCGTACTTGATCTTCAGCGTATTGTGGATCCTGCTGTCGGATCGGCTGCTGGCTGCGCTCATCCCCGACATGGCCGGCCTGACCGTGTGGCAGACGCTCAAAGGCTGGTTCTTTGTTGTAATCAGCAGCGTGTTGATTTATGTCATCTTGCGTCGCGCCGTGCAGATGCAGCGCAACGATGACGCCCGCATCCGCTCGATGAACCGCTACTACGCCGTGCTGGGCGAGGTCAACCAGGCCATCGTCCACGAGCGCAACATCCAGGCGCTTTATGAGCGCATCTGCACTATCATCGTCGAGCGCGGCGAACTGCGCATGGCGTGGATTGGGTTGCTGGACGAGACGACGCGCACCGTGCAGCCTGTCGCCCATGCGGGCGTGGTTGACGGCTACCTGGACGACCTCCGCATCGTCCTCAACGATTCGCCGGCAGGGCGCGGCCCGACCGCCACGGCGCTGAGCGAACGGCAGCACATCATCGTCAACGACATTGCCAGCGACCCGCGCATGGGGCCGTGGCGCAGCAAAGCGCTGACCCTGGGCTATCGCGCCTCCGCTGCCTTTCCCATCGTCGTCGGCGAACAACTGGTGGGCGCGTTGAACCTTTACGCCGGTGAACCCAACGCGTTCGACGCCGACGAGATCAGCCTGCTCGACAAGCTGACAATGGACATCGCCTTCGCCGTGGAGTTCAACGCCCAGGATACGCAGCGCCGCGCCTTCGAGCAGGAGCGCGCCGCGCTCATTGCCCAACTGGAGCAGCGGCTCCATGCGCTCACTGCCATCCATCGCTCGGCGCTGCAACTGCAGCGGCTTCACGCGCCCGACGAGCTGGCGCAGGAAATCATCCGCATCATCGAAGCGACTCTCGACTACGAATACAGCGCCGTGCTGCTGATCGACCCGGAGACCCAGGAGCTGATCCCCTTCGCCCTGAGCGACCAGCGCCGCGGCCCAGTATTCGCCCAGCAGGATCGCGCCTACCTGGCCAGCAACAAACTGCATGTCGGCAAGGGCGTCACCGGCTGGGTAGCGCAGACCGGCGAAAGCGCCCGCCTGGATGATGTAGGCGCCGACCCGCGTTACTTCGCCGTGCGCAATGCCATCGGCTCCGAGCTTTGCGTACCTCTGCTGTTGGAAGACCGGGTGATCGGCGTGGTCAACGTGGAGACCGCACGGCGTTGCGCCTACACCGCGGAAGACCAGACGGTGCTGGAGATTGTCGCCAGCCAGATCGCGGTGGCGCTGCACAACGCCCGGCTCTACGACCAGGTGCGCGAATATGCCGCGTCGCTGGAAGATCGCGTGGCGGAACGCACGGCGGCGCTGCACGACGCCATGCAGCGCGCCCAGGCGGCTGACCGGCTCAAGTCGGCGTTTCTCGCCACGATGTCGCACGAGCTGCGCACCCCGCTCAACTCGATTCTCGGCTTTTCCGGCGTGCTGCTCCAGGGGCTGGCCGGGCCGCTGAACGACGAACAGCGCAAACAGTTGGGCATGGTGCAGAACAGCGCGCAACACCTGCTGGCGCTGATCAACGATGTGCTCGACATCTCCAAGATCGAAGCCGGCCAACTGGAGATGACCCATGCCCCCTTCGACCTGCACAGCGCAATCGAGACGGCGCTGCGCACCATCGCCCCGCTGGCGCAGAAGAAAGGTCTCGCATTGCGCGTCAGCATGGACAGCAGCGCGGCCGTCATCGTCAGCGACCGCCGCCGCGTCGAACAGATTCTCCTCAACTTGCTGAACAACGCGGTTAAATTTACGGAGCGCGGTTTTGTCCATTTGCAGTGTAAAATGACGGAGGATGCCGCCGTCATCGCGGTGGAGGATTCGAGCATCGGGATTCGCGCCGAAGACATCAACCGTCTCTTCCGCCCATTTCAGCAGATCGACAGCGGGCTGGCGCGGCGTCACGACGGCACTGGGCTGGGACTGTCGATCTGCCGCAGCCTGGCGGAACTGCTTGGCGGTGGGATCACGGTGTCGAGCACCTGGGGCGAAGGCAGCACGTTTACCGTCACGCTGCCCCGCCGGGCTGGAGAAGAGCAAAATGGCGCGCATCCTGCTGATTGAAGACAACGAACAGAACCGCTACCTCACCTCCTTTCTGCTGGAGCACCACGGCCATACCGTCGTGCAGGCCGAAGACGGCGCAGCGGGCATTGCCCTGGCGGAAGCCACAGCGCCGGACTTGATCCTGCTCGACATTCAACTGCCCGGCATGGATGGCTATGCGGTGGCGACCGCGCTGCGCGGCAACGCGGCGCTGACGATGACGCCGATTGTCGCCGTCACCTCCTATGCGATGGTGGGCGACCGCGAGCGCATCCTGGCGTCCGGCTGCAACGGCTATATCGAAAAGCCGATCAATCCCGCTGTGTTTGTCGATGAGATCTCAAAATTTCTTTGACGTGATTGGCCAACCACTATGGCAACAATTCTGATCGTAGACGACCGCGAAGAGAACCGCTATCTCTTGCGCATGATGCTCAGCACCGAACCGCACCGCCTGCTGGAAGCGGCCAACGGCGTCGAGGCGATGGAGTTGGCGCGCAGCACCCCCCCGGACCTGGTGATCGCCGATATTTTGATGCCGGTCATGGATGGCTACACCCTCTGCCGCGCCTGGCGGCTCGACCCACTGCTGGCGGAAATCCCCTTCGCCTTCTTCACCGCGACCTACACTGCCCCGCAGGATGAAGCCTTTGCCCTCAAGTTGGGCGCCACTCGCTTCATCACCAAACCGATTACAGTGGCAGACTTTGTCGCCACAGTCAACGAGATCCTGGCGCAGCGTCAGACTGGGATTGTGCAGACGCCCGCACCGGCATTGGAAGAGGAAACCACCTACTACCGCCTCTACAACGAAGTGCTGATCGACAAGCTGGAGGCAAAACTCGCCGAACTGGAAGCGATCAACCAGGCGCTGCGCGCCAGCGAGGAGCGCTTTCGCCACATCTCGTCGGCAACCACCGACATCGCCTTTTCGTGTTCGTCCAGGGGTGGCGCCGCCTATGTGATCGACTGGATGAGCGGCGCAGTGGAAGCGATCACCGGCTACACGGCCACCGAGATCCAGACGCAGGGGGGCTGGGCCTCCCTCATCGTCGCCGAGGATCTGCCGCGCTTTGAGGAGCACATCGCCAGGCTGGCGCCGAACGCCACCGATGACAGTGAGCTGCGTCTGCGCCGCAAAGACGGCCAGCTTGTCTGGGTCATTTTTTCCGCCAAGTGTGTGCCCGACGACCAGGACGCCAGCCAGTTGCGGCTCTTCGGCTCGCTGGTGGACATCACCCAACGCAAGGCCACCGAAGAGGCGCTGCGCGCCAGCGAGGCGGCGCTGCGCCGTTCGCAGGAAATCGCCAAAGTGGGACATTGGGTCTGGGATACGCGCGCCAATCGCGTCACTTGGTCGGACGAGATGTTCCGCATCTTCGGCATCGACAAGGCGACCTTCGACGGCGACCTCGACCAGGTGATCGCCCAGGCCATTCACCCGGACGACGCAGAGCGGGTTCTCGCTGCCAACGCCGACGTCGTCGAAAACGCAGCGCCTGCGGCCACCGAATATCGGGTTGTCTGGCCCAATGGTGTTGTGCGCCATGTGTGGGCGGTGCCGAGCGACACCCTGAAAGATGAGCACGGGCAGATTCTCCAGCTTTCCGGCATCGTGCAGGACATCACCGAGCGCAAGCGCGCTGAGGAGCAGCAGCATCTGCAAGCGGTTGCATTGGAGGCAGCCGCCAACGGCATCGTCATCACCGACATCGACGGCAATATCGAATGGGTGAACCCGGCCTTTGCCGCCCTGACCGGTTTCAGCCAGGAAGAGGCGATTCGCCACAACCCCCGCGAACTGGTGCGCTCTGGCCAGCACGGCACGGCTTACTACCGCACGATGTGGCAGACGATCCTGGCTGGCGAGGTCTGGCGCGGCGAGTTGGTCAACCGCCGCAAGGACGGCACGCTCTACACCGAGGAGCAGACGATCACACCGGTGCGCGACGAGCAAGGTGTGATCCGCCATTTCATCGGCATCAAGCAGGACATCACCGCGCGCAAGGAGGCGGAAGCGGAGCAGGCGCGGCTGTTGGCGCAGGTGCAGGCCCAGGCCGAACAGATGGCGCAGATCATGGACACCGTGCCCGAGGGTGTCATCTTGCTCGACGCGGACGACGGCATCGTCACGGCCAACCCGCACGGCTTCGCGCAACTGCAATTTTTGGCCGGCGCGACCCAGGGCGCCACGCTCACGCAGCTTGCGGGCAAACCGTTGGCCGCCTTCCAGACATCGCCACCGGCGGGTCAATGGCACATTCTCGAAGTGGGCGCCTCCACCTTCGAGTTGATCGCCCGGGCAGTCGAGGCCGGCCCCCAGCCCGGCGGTTGGGTGCTGGTGATCCGCGACATCACCCGGCTGCGCGCGGTGGAGCAGCAGATGCAGCGCCAGGAACGCATGGCGGCCATCGGCCAGCTTGCCGCGGGCATCGCCCACGATTTCAACAATCTGATGTCGGTGATCACGCTCTACACGCAGATGCTCGCCAAGAGCGCCGGGCTGGACGAGCGGTCACTGACGCGGCTGGCGACCATCGAACGCCAGGCGATGCGCGCCACGGAGATGATCCGCCAGATCCTCGACTTCAGCCGCCGCGCGGTGATGGAGCGGCACACGCTCGATCTGACGGCGCTGCTGCAGCAGCAGGTGGAATTGCTCAACCGCACGCTGCCCGAACATGTGGAGATCGAACTGGTGGTCGGGCCGGGCGACTATTTCATCAAGGGCGACCCGACGCGGCTCCAGCAGGCGCTGATGAACCTGGCGTTCAATGCGCGCGACGCCATGCCCGAAGGCGGCCGTTTGCGGATCGATGTGGCGCATCTGGTCGTCCAGGCGCCGCAAGAGCCGCCGCTGCCGGGCATGGCCGCGGGCGACTGGATTCAACTTACCGTGAGCGACACCGGCGTCGGGATGCCCCCCGAAGTGATGCGCCATGTCTTCGAGCCATTTTTCACCACCAAGGAACCGGGGCTGGGCACCGGGCTGGGGCTGGCGCAGGTCTACGGCATCGTCGGCCAGCACGACGGCCACATCACCGTGACCAGCCATCCCGGACGCGGCGCCAGCTTCACGATCTACCTGCCCGCGCAGCCGGCCGCGGAAAGCGTCCCCGAGGCAGCCATTCCGCAAACGCCGCTGCCCCAGGGCGACGGCAAGACCATCCTGGTCGTGGAAGATGACACCCAGTTGCGCGCCACGCTGGTGGAACTGTTGGAGAGTTGGCACTATTGCGTAAAGCAGGCGACTAACGGCGTGGAAGCGCTGGCGCTGTTGGAAACGGCCGACACGCCGATCGACCTGGTGCTCAGCGATGTGGTCATGCCCAGGCTGGGCGGCATTGCGCTGTTCAAGGCGCTGCGTCAGCGCGGTTTGCAGCAGCCGGTGGTGCTCTTGACGGGTCATCCCCTCACCCGCGACATCGACGAACTGCGTGAATTTGGAAAGGCCGCCTGGCTCACCAAACCGCCCGACACCGTGCAACTGGCGCAGACCATCGTCACCGCGCTGCAGGCGAGTGGCGATCCATAGACCGCGGATTTGGCGGATGCGCGCGGATTTTCTTTTTGGTTTTATCCGCGGCAATCCGCCGAATCCGTCGAATCCGCGGTCGATTGTGCTTTACCCCACGCGCGCCCAGAGCAGCATCCCGTAGTGGAGCGCCAGGAAGTCGTCGCCCATGTAGGCATACTCCCAGGGCAGCGCTGCGGCGCGGTTGTCCGCCGTCAGGTAGAGGACACGCGGCCAGGCGGCGTCCAGCCGGGCGCGCAGCGCGTTGCCGCCCAGGGCCGCGTAGATCTGCGCGCCCAGGCCCGCAGGTTGTGGAAATAGGGATTGCTCGCCGGCGCAAGCGCGGGCAGGTTGGCCAGCGGCGTAGTCGCGGCAAGCGGCGCGCCGTCGCACGCGGCGATCAGGCGGTCCTGGGCATCGACGGTAAGGATGAGTTCTACAGGCATGGATGGTTCCCGGTGGTTGGGTGGGTTGGCGGCTGCGTCTGGGGAGGATTGTATCACAGGTGCAAACTCGGTGAGGCGGGCGCTTAGTCTTACTGCAATCCGCTAAGCCGCCTGGCAAGTCGCCGAGCGGCAGCTTCACAGTAGGCGCGCACGTCGTGCCATTGGGCGCCAACCAGCATGCGTGGCATTGGCTGCTGCTCGGCATCTTCAAAATAGGCTAACGCTCGTGCTGCAATCGGCAGAAAACTGGGCCGATCTGCATATTTCGCCGTTGCCAAATCCAACAGTTGATCCAGGGTGACAATATGGCGAAGGCAGTACAAATCAATGAAGTCGCGCCGCGAGCCGCGGGAATTGACTGCGGCCAGCTTCATCACACCAATATCGACAGGGGACGCAAGTTGCACGCCGGTGAAGTCCACCGTTGGCTCCAACAGCGGATGCTGCTGATAGAGGAAGCTCACGTCGGTCCCATGCAGCCGTAAGAACAACATACCGTCTTCCTCGGATGTCACTGCGGTGTCGACCTGCGCAGCCAACTTGCGGACAATTGCTTCACGTTCCGTGGCTCGCAGTACTTGGGTCGTACTGAACCAATCCAAATCGGTAGAGATGCGATGCCCCAACTGTAGGGCGAGCGCGGTGCCGCCAGCAAGATAGAAATCCCCAAGGAAGGCTTGGCCGCGCAATATGTCAAAAGCGGCCAAGCAAGACGGTGTAGCCGATTCGAGATGAAAGGTCACCACGGCGAATCAGCCTTGGCGGCAATGGCCCATTCTGGGGTGTCAATCCCATGCACATCCAGCGCGAGGCGCCACAACGCAAAGGATCGCTTGGAGAGCAGACGAAAACCGTGCCTGCGCACCCATTCGGCAACGTCAGCCTCGCCATAAGTGCGGAACAGCCAGCGCAACTGATCCTGCGAACCGCGTTCCAGGATACGTTCAATAATGACGCCACGGTATTGAACCAGGTCCATCTCATCCGCATCATATTCGGGGAAGAGCCATGAGCTATCTGCCGGCATCATAGAGTTGCCGGTTACCGTCGGATCACTCTTGTGGGGAATACCCAATTGTTGCAGTTGCCCTCTCATCGGACCACTTCTTCATTTGAGCCTACTCACTATCCCTATTCTAATGAGAAACGCCTGTGGGTCAAGCTGCGATCTACCATCTCCCCGCCCATTGTCGGCTATCCGACAGACCCCGGGCGCCGATTCGTGCAAAATGGCACAAACGAACTTTTGATAGAGGATGACCAATGCAACCAATGACAATCGACCTGCCAGCCGCGGTTGTGGCGCCGGCAGCCCAACCTGCCCGTGAAGACGGCGCTGCCCGCAGCGACAAACCGGTGCTGATCCGGCTGGAGCAACTGACCAAGGTCTACACCGAGGGCGAGCAGCAGCATGTGGTGCTCGACGAGCTGAACCGCGAGTTCTACCGCGGGGAGTTCGTCTGTCTGCTCGGCAAGTCGGGCAGCGGCAAGAGCACCCTGCTCAACCTGCTTTCCGGCATCGACGCGCCGACGCGCGGCCACGTGGTGATCGCCAACGGCGCGGAAACGGTGCGCCTCACCGCGCTGAGCGAGCACGAACGCACCCTCTTCCGCCGCCGCAACATGGGCATCGTCTTCCAGTTCTTCAACCTGATCCCCACGCTCACGGTGCAGGAAAACGTGACCCTGCCCCTGGAACTGGCGGGCAAGAGCCGCGGCGCGCGGCAGCGTGCGCAGGCGCTCCTCGACCGCGTGGGGCTGGGCAACCGGCTGGCCACCTACCCCGACAAGCTGAGCGGCGGCGAGCAGCAGCGCGTCGCCATCGCCCGCGCCCTGGCCAACGACCCGCTGCTGATCCTGGCCGATGAGCCGACGGGCAACCTGGACGAGGACACCGGCGACACGGTGCTGCGCCTGCTGCTGGAACTGACCCGCGACGCGGGCAAGACGCTCTTCATGGCCACCCACGCGCCTGAAGTCGCCGCGCAGGCGGATCGCGTGCTCCATCTCGCGCATGGGAAGTTGGTGAGCGACCAGGCGGGGTGAGAGGGTGAGGGAGGTGAGGGGGTGAGAGGGTGAGGGGGTGATTGCCTTTTCACCCTCTCACCCCCTCAGTCACATCGGAGAAGACCATGTTCCATTCCATCTACCGCCTCGCCCGGCGCCATGCGCTGCGGCGGCCACTGCAGAGTTTCTTTTTTGTCGTCGGCGTCGCCATCGGCGTGGCGATGATCGTGGCCATCGACCTGGCCAACGGCTCGGCGGATCGCGCCTTCCAACTGGGCACGGAGACGGTGACGGGCAAGGCGACGCACCAGATTTCCGGCGGCCCGGCAGGGCTGGACGCGGCGCTCTACACCCGCCTGCGCACGGAACTCGGCTACCGGGAGAGCGCGCCGGTGGTGGATCGCTACGTGGTGGCCGCCGAACTGGACAGCCAGCCCGTGCGCCTCCTCGGCGTGGACCCCTTTGCCGAGCCGCCCTTTCGCAGCTACCTCGGCCCCGGCGACCAGGCCAGCGGGCCGGCCGGCGCCTTCCTGACCGACCTGATGACCGTGCCCGCCACTGCGCTGATCAGCAGCGACGTGGCCGCCCGTTACGGCCTGGCGCCGGGGGATAAACTCACGCTGCGCAACGGCAGCGAGTCCTTCACCCTTACTCTGGCCGGGCTGCTGGCGCCTTCCGACGACCTGAGCCGCCGCGCGCTGGACGGGCTGATCGCAGTGGACATCGCCACCGCGCAGGAGGTGCTGGGCATGGAGCGCCGCCTCAGCCGCATCGACCTGATCGTGCCTGCGGGAGAGGCCGGCGCAGCCACACTGGAGCGCCTCCGCGCCAGC
>JAPKMV010000109.1 GCA_026645635.1 Caldilineaceae bacterium | reverse complement strand
CGCAGCTTCAGACCGAGATCGCCATGCGCACCCAGGCGGAGGCTGAGATCCGCCAACTGGTCGATACGCTGGAGCAGCGCGTGGCTGCGCGCACCGACGAGTTGGTGACTTTCTTCGACCTGACCCTGCTGGCTGGGCAGGTCACCGATCTGCACGATGTCTTTGCGCAGGTCATGCCGCGCATCATGGAAGTCACGCGCAGCCGGGCGCTCTGCATCCACCTGTTCGACGCTGCACACACTGCGCTGGAAATGGCCGGTCAACAGAACCTGCCCAATGACGCTGCCGCGCGGCTGCACACGGCGCCGCTGACCGCAGGCTTTGCGCGCTGGATGCAGCAGGCCAGCGACCCGCTGGTGACGACCGACCTGGCCGCGCTGACGCTCCTCCCGCCGGCGTTCCGGCCGGCAGGCTTTCGGACCTATCTCGGCGCACAGATCAAGATCGGCAGCCAGGTCATGGGGCTGCTGAGCTGCTACCGCTTCACCAACCGCGGCTACGGTCTCGACGAGATCGCGCTGGCCACCGCACTGGCGGAACAACTGGGCCTGATGCTGGAAACCCTGCGGCTGCGTAGACAGGCTGAATCCATGGCGGTGGTCGAGGAGCGCCAGCGGCTCGCACGCGACCTGCACGACTCGGTCACGCAGTCGCTCTACGGCCTGACGCTCTTCAGCCGCGCCGGCCGCGAAGCCGCCGAAGATGGCGACGCGGCGCGCCTTGCCTACAGCCTGGTCGAACTGGAGCGCAACACCCTCCACGCTCTGCGCGAGATGCGCCTGCTCCTTTACGAGCTGCGCCCCGCCGACCTGGAGCACGAAGGGCTGACGCGCGCCATCCAACTGCGGCTGGACACTGTCGAACGCCGCGTCGGCTTGCGGCTGGACGTGCATCTGGAGGAACTGCCCGCGCTGTCGCCCCGCGCCGAGGTGGAACTCTACCACGTCATCGTCGAGGGGCTGAACAATGTGATCAAACATGCCGCGGCCAGCCGTCTCAGTGTGCTGCTGGAAACGATGGACAGCCAGTTGCACCTGCGCATTGCCGACGATGGCAAGGGCTTCGATCTGACCCAGCGCACAGGCGGTCTGGGGCTGCGCAACCTGCGCGAGCGGGTCGCCCGGCTGCACGGGCAGCTTGCCATCGCCAGCGCACCGGGCCGCGGCACCCAGGTGGATGCCGTGATTCCCTATCCAGTGGAGACCTGATCATGGCCGAATTGATTCGCGTGCTGGTTGCGGACGATCACTTTGTGGTGCGGCAGGGGCTGGCGGCGCTGCTCGTCCCGCGCAACGGCATGACAGTGGTGGGGGAGGCCGCCAACGGGCGCGAGGCGGTCGAACTGGCGCAGGCGCTGCAGCCGGATGTGATCCTGATGGATTTGATCATGCCGGAGATGGACGGGACGGCGGCGATCGCCCGTATCAAGGCGCAGAACCCGGCGGCGCGCATCCTGGTGCTGACCAGCTTTGGCGAGCGGGAAAAGGTGACGGCTGCGCTCCAGGCCGGCGCGCTCGGCTACCTGCTCAAGGACTCCTCGCCCGACGACCTCTTCGACGCCATCCGCAGCGTACACCGGGGGCGCCTGTCGCTGCCCCAGGAACTGGCGACGGAACTGCTGCAGCCGCAGGCGCCCGCGCCCACGGGCAGCCACTTCACCGCGCGCGAACTTGACGTGCTGCGCCTGCTCGTCCAGGGCAAGTCCAACCCGGAGATCGGCCAGGCACTGTTCATCAGCCCCACCACCGTACGCTCCCACGTGACCAGCATCCTCACCAAGCTCAACGTCGCCAACCGCACGCAGGCCGCGGTGGTGGCGCAGGAGTTGCATTTGGTGTAGGCGGGGCCAGCGCCTACCGGCCCAGCAGAAGATCGATTCGGCTCATCCGTCAAGCCGCCCACCGCAAACCGGCATTTGGCCGACGCCCAGGTGTTTGCATACAATGGCGCTGGCGTGTTGTGATCTGTGTACAAGCCGCCGCAATCTGGACACCTGCACCAAAGGCCGACCTATGCCCGAACTGGATTCCATTACGATCAAAGGGTTCAAGAGCATTGCCGCCATCGAGAAGTTGAAACTCGGCGCGATCAACGTGCTCATCGGCCCCAACGGCTCCGGCAAGTCGAACTTCATCAGCGCCTTCTCATTTCTAAATGCGATTCTCGAGGGTCAACTGCAGGAATATGTGGCGCGTGCCGGTGGCGCGGACAGGATTCTGCACTTTGGCGCCAGGACGACGCCGACAGTGATGCTTCACATCTACTTTCGGGGCGAGGTCAACCAATATCGAATTGCGCTATCAGCAACAGAAACTGATCAGCTATTCCCCAGTGCAGAGGTCGCCTATTATTGGAACAAGAGCATGAATGGACAGCCCTATAGTGAGCCATTGACTTTACGCGGTCAAGAGGCTGGTATCAGCGATCCCCACAGCCGAGGTACGGCCCGCTTTGTGCGTCAGCACCTGGCAAGCTGGCGGCTCTATCACTTCCACGACACCAGCACTGCTTCACCGATGAAGAAGACCGGTGATGTCAACGACAACCGCTATCTACGCCCCGACGGTTCAAATCTGGCAGCGTTTCTCTATCTCCTTCAGGAGCGGTACACGGACTCCTACAGCTTGATCCGCCGCACGGTGCAGCGCGTTGCCCCCTTCTTCGATGACTTTTCGCTCGAACCGCTGCGCCTGAACCCGGACAAGATTCGCCTGGAGTGGCGGCACAAAGGGTCGGACGCCTACTTTGATGCCGCGTCGCTCTCGGACGGTACGCTGCGCTTCATGGCCCTGGCAACGCTGCTGCTCCAGCCAACCCAATATCGCCCATCGGTCATCCTGGTGGATGAGCCAGAGCTGGGGCTGCATCCTTCGGCGATCACGCTGCTCGCCGCGCTGGTGAAACAGACGGCACAAACCACGCAGGTGATTCTATCGACCCAGTCCCCGATCCTGCTGGATCATTTCCAACCAGAGGATGTGTTGGTGGCTGACCGTGTCGACGGCGGCACGCAATTGACGCGATTGGATGCGGACAGCCTGGCCGGATGGCTGGAGGAATACAGCCTCGGCCAGCTCTGGGAAAAGAACGAACTGGGCGGCCGCCCCGCGGTCGAGGGCGTCTATGGCTAGGCTGCTCGTCCACGTCGAGGGTGAGACCGAGGAGACCTTTGTCAACGAGATTCTTGCGCCTCACCTGTGGCATTTCGGCTTTACATCGGTCAGCGCCCGCCTTTTGGGTAACGCGCGCCAGCGGGACCGCCGCGGCGGCATCCGCGGCTGGGATTCTGTACGCGGCGACATCATCCGCCACCTCCGGCAGGATCCGCATTGCTTCACGACGACCCTGGTCGATTACTACGCCTTGCCCCAGAGTGGAGCAAAAGCCTGGCCCGGACGCAGCGAAGCGGCACGGCTGCCTTTTTCCCGGAAAGCTGCGACCGTGCAAGCGGCCTTGTTGGCAGACATCAGCGCCGCGCTGGGCAGCAGTTTCAATCCCGCGCGCTTTGCCCCCTACGTGATGATGCACGAGTTCGAAGGGCTGCTCTTTAGCGACTGCGACGGCTTCAGTAAAGGCATCGGACGGCCAGAGCTGGCGCCGGCCTTGCAGGCGATCCGTGACCAATTTGGCAGCCCGGAAGAGATCAACGACTCACCGCTCACGTGTCCATCACGCCGGGTGGCGGCACTGGCGCCAGGATACGAGAAGCCGTTGCTGGGGACGCTGGCAGTGTTGGAGATCGGCCTGCCGGCAATTCGTGCTGAGTGTCCGCTCTTTCGGGCCTGGTTGGAACGCCTGGAGGCATTGCCCAACGACTGAAATTCATGAAAGCAGATTCCATGCCACCATCTGCGCCGAACTTTGCTGCTGAACTGGAAACCTACCTGCGCCATCTGGCCGCCGACCGCGATCGCGCTGTGCCGGAAACCTCGCGCTACGGCTACTTGCAGACGCTCCTCAACGCGGTGGGCGAGCAGCTCCCGGCCCGCGTGCGCGCCGTGATCCACCCGGCCAACCGCGGCGCGGGGATTCCCGACCTGGGTCTTTATGCCGCGGACCAGCCCGACGACGCGCTGCCGACGCACGGCGTGGTGGAAGCGAAGCCGACGGCCGCCGCGGTGCAGGAGGTTGCGCGCGACGCCCAGGTGCTGCGCTATCTGCGCCACTACCGGCTGGTGCTGGTGACAAACTATTTCCAATTTCTGCTGGTGACGCCGGGCGACGACGACCGGCCGCGCCTGGAGGAGGAGTACCGGCTGGCCGAGGACGAAGCCGCCTTCTGGCAGGCATTGCAAGACCCCCACAGCCTGGCGCGCCGCCACGCGCCCGCCCTGCTCGAATACTTGACGCGCGCGCTGCGCCGCCAGACGCCCCTGCGCACGCCGCAGGAAGTGGCCGCGGTGCTGGCCTCCTACGCCCGCGAGGCGCGCGCCCGCCTGGAAAGCGACGCCATCCATCAGCCCACCCTTCAGCGCATCCGCACGCAACTGGAGGAGGCGCTGGGTCTTCACTTTCAGGCTGCGCAGGGCGAAGCGTTCTTCCGCTCCTCACTGGTGCAGACGCTCTTCTACGGCCTCTTTTCGGCCTGGGTGCTCTGGCATGAGGAGAACCCGACGCGCACCGACGCCTTCGACCTCTGGCGGCACACGCGCCAATTGACGATCCCGGCGGTGCGGCTGCTCTTCGAGCAGTTCACTGCGCCTTCCAGCCTGAACCCGCTGCAGATCGAGGCGGTGCTGGAATGGACGGCGGCCGCGCTCAACCGGGTGGAACGGGGTGCGTTCTTTGCCGTCTTTGGCCGGGCCGGCGGCGAGGGCAGCGGGGCGACGAGCGCCGTGCAATATTTCTACGAACCGTTTCTGGAAGCCTTCGACCCGGAGCTGCGCCGCCAGTTGGGCGTCTGGTATACGCCGCCCGAGGTGGTGGACTACATGACCGCCCGTGTGGACGCCGCACTGCGCGACGAACTGGGCATCGCCGACGGGCTGGCCGACCCGCACGTGACTGTCCTCGACCCCTGCTGCGGCACCGGCGCCTATCTGGTCAGCGTGATGCGGCTGATCTACCGCCGGCTCTGTGCGCGCAACGGCCCCGCCCTGGCCGGGCAGCAGACCGCGCTGGCGGTGCGCACCCGGCTCTTTGGCTTCGAGATTCTGCCCGCGCCCTTCGTGGTGGCGCACTTGCAGATCGGGATGCTGCTGGCGGGCGAACTGCGCGCCCCGCTGGCGCCCAATCAGCGCGCCGGCGTCTTCCTCACCAACGCGCTCACCGGCTGGGACCCGGCGCAGCAGCCCGTCCTCAGCGCCAACATCCTGGCGCAGGAGTACGAGGCCGCGCTGGGCGTGAAGCAGGAGAGCCAGATTCTTGTCGTGCTGGGCAATCCGCCCTACAGCGGTTTTGCCGGGCTGGCCGTGGACGAGGAGCGCGGGCTGGTGGACGCCTACCGCAGCACGCAGCAGGCGCCGCCGCCCCAGGGGCAGGGTCTCAACGACCTCTACGTGCGTTTCTTCCGCATGGCCGAGCGGCGCATCGTGGAGATGACCGGGCAGGGCGTCGTCTGCTTTATCGCCAACTACTCCTGGCTGGACGGGCTGAGCCACACGGGGATGCGCGAGCGTTACCTGCGCGAGTTCGATTCCCTATGGATTGACAACTTGCACGGCGACCGCATTATCAGCGAACGCGCCCCGGACGGACGCAGCAGTGCGACGGTCTTTGCCATCCGCGGCCAGTCGTCAGGCATCAAAGTCGGGACTGCAATTGCCCTGCTCGTCCGACGCGACAACCACACCGCGCCCGGCATTGTGCGTTACCGCGACCACAATGCAGCGGATGCCGACGAGCGGCGCGCCAATTTGCTGGCAACGCTGGACGAAGCAGATTTTGCTGACCGCTATGCGTTGGTTGAGCCGGAGGTGGCATTGGGGTTGCCCCTGAAACCGCGCACCCTACGCGTCGATTATCTCGACTGGCCCAGGCTGCCAGAGTTGTTCCCTCAGTCTTTTCCTGGCGTGCAGAGCAAACGCGACGAACTCGTGGTAGATATCGACAGAGAACAACTCGTAGAGCGGATGAAACGTTATTGCGATCCATCGGTGTCTCACGAGCAAATGCGGCGCATCTGCGAGCGAGCAATTGTCAGCATCAACAAAGACTTTGATCCCATCGCAACTAGAGAGACCTTGCAACGGGTCGGATACAACTCTAGCAACGTCGTTCGATACTGCTATCGGCCGTTTGACCTGCGTTGGATTTATTACGAGCAGAAGACGAATCTACTGCAACGTCGCAGCCCTGATTACTTTCCTCATATCAATCCTGATAATCTGTGGATTGAAGCACGACGCCGTCATCCTCATGACTTTTTCGATAGAGGATACTCTGTTCGAGTGCTCGCCGATAACTTTGGAAACGGATTTTCAAATTTCTTCCCCCTCTACCTTTACGACGACGACCCCGGCCAGCTTTTCCAGGCGCGCCATGAAAATCTCAGCGTGCTCGCACGGCGCTACTTGACCCAGGCCGGCGGCGACGCGCCCGCGCTCTTCCACCACGCGCTGGCCATCCTCCACGCGCCGGCCTACCGGGTGGAGAACAGCGGCGGGCTGCGCCAGGATTGGCCGCGGCTGCCTTTGCCCGCCGACGGCGCGGCGCTGGCTGCCTCCGCCGCGCTGGGCCGCACCGTCGCCGCGCTCCTCGACCCGGAGCAGCCGGTGGCAGGCGTCACCCACGGCGAACCACGCCCCGACCTGCGCGATATCGCGGTCTTCGATTTTGACGGGCCGCAGCCGCAGCTAGAGATCGACGCCGGGTGGGGGCACGGCGGGCGCGACGGCGTCGTCATGCCGGGCCGCGGGCGGGTCGAAGAACGACTGAACGACGCCGGCGATCCGCTGGTGGATGTCTATCTCAACGCCGGCGCCTGCTGGCGGGGCGTGCCCGCCGCGGTCTGGGGCTACACCCTGGGCGGCTATCCGGTGCTCAAGAAGTGGCTCAGCTACCGCGAGGCCGCGCTCCTGGGGCGTCCCCTGCGCATCGACGAGGTGGAGGAGTTCCGCAACAGCGCCCGGCGCATCGCTGCGCTCCTGGCGTTGGGCGATGCGTTGGACGCCAACTACAGGGCGGCGGCGCGTCTGCACGCGGGTGTTGGGTAGCGCGCTTGCACGATATCAACTCAAGACTACAAGACGATTGGAATGGGAGTGTCACCCACTCTGCGGCAGGGCCGGCAGTGATTGCAGGTAAAGCCAAACTGCCCGTAATTCCTCATCCGTCATGTGCTTCAACCTGTCAAACGGCATCCACTCGCTCTGCCGCGTGCGAATCGAGGTGAGAAACGCTTGTTCATCCCACGCGCCTAACTTGCCGCCAGGGGTCAGGTTGGGTCCCGGCGGTGCGTTGGGATCAGGGTCTTTGCCGCCCGCAAGTTGTGGGCCATGACAGGTGCGACAGCCAAAGGTGTCCGCCAAATATTTCCCGTATTCCACGGTGACGCCAGGCGGTGGCGCAGTTGGCCGCGCCGCTGCGTGATCGATGATCTCGGCGTCGATGAGGTCGCCAAAAACACCCGCCGCCAACAGCAAACGCCCCAACAGCGTCGTCGAGCGGTCGTTGGCAGCGCGGTCCACGGGCGAAGCCTGTTTGAGATAGGCGATGATCTGCCCCAGGTCATCGTCGCTGAAAGAATAGAAATTCCGTGACGGCATGATGAAGAGTGGGTGGCCTTCGTGGCCAACCCCATGCCGGATGGCGCGCACCCAGTCGGCATCGGTCATTTGCGCACCGATGCCCCCCTGGCCGCGCGTCAGATTGGGCGCGTCCACCACCGCCAGCGTGGGGTCGTTGAAGAAATCGGCGCCGCCCAGGTCATCACCGTGGCAGTCGGCGCAGTAGATGGCAGCCAGGCGCCGGCCCTCCGCGATCGCGTCCACAGAGGGCGGGATGGAGAGCGCTTCGGGCGTGATGTCGTATATCCCATTCAAGCGGCTACTGGCACGCCATGACAACCCAAAGGCAACCAACACGAGCAGGACGAGCAGCCCGCAGACCCCAAGGCCGAACCACTTTATCATCTGCTTCATCGGTTTACCTCCAGTCCGGTGGTGTGTTCCGCCAAATGCGCGGACGGCGTGTGGAACAGCTCGGCAATTGTATAAAATCCATGACCGTAGAACGGCGCGCCAAGCCCCCAATCGCTCTCTTGGACCTCGTCAACCGTCTGGATTACTTTGGTCATGGCGGCATCATAGCGCAGACGGATCTCTTCCTGGGTTGCGTTGCGCGCCAACCATCGTGTGAGCCAATAGCTTATCCAATCGGCAAGTCGCTCAAGGCGCTTAGGAGAATTGAACATCCCCTTGCCGAGCCGGGCGCTGGCGATTTCCTGCGGCAACTGCTCTAGCGCCCAGGTCAGATGAACTGCAACCTGGGCCATCGTCCAGCGGCTGGTCGGACTTTGCTGGCGCCATTGGTCAGCAGAGAGCGAGTTGAGGAAGGCGTGAAACCTCTTGCGCGTTGCCTCAAGTTCAGCCACCAGCGCCACGCGATCAACGTGAACTTGTGTTTGTGTCGCCTGAACGGCTCCGTTGATCCGATGCACCTTGTCGGCGGCCTTGTCTG
>JAPKMV010001099.1 GCA_026645635.1 Caldilineaceae bacterium | reverse complement strand
TCTCGTGTCGCAAGGCTCACTTCTAGCCAACTATTCGCTCTGGCACGCGACACCCACCAACTACTCACCCGCACGATTTCGTCGAATACACTGCCGCGTCCGCTGCTACCGTGTGTCAACCAGATACCTCTAGCGCGTTCTGTCAAACCCTCCAGAAAAGAGACCTCGATCTTGGTCAGGGTCTCAGGCGGCACTCCCCCCATAAACGCCGCATTCAGGACTGTGCTGCTCACGGCCACCAACACATAGTTCCAATAATTGGGCTCATACGGTTGCCCCAATGTTTTCGCTAATCCGATGTCAGCCAACACAGCACTGATCGTGTCCGCAAATGCCAACGCAATCGCCTTGACAAGGCGAATGGCGAATGTACCAAAGCGCAGCAGGTTGGAAACAAGCCAGCCGCCAAATCTGGCCACGAGTATCCCCTCTGCCGCCGCGCCGATCACAGCGCCTACTGCGCCGTCGATGACACCTTTTAACGCTGCCTCGTAGAAATTCTTCTTCAAAGCAAAATAGTGGAGACCAAAACTGATAAGTCCGTTGATGATGCCCCCCATGACGGCAGCCATCCCGTAGGACATCAGCCCGCTTGGGTCACTGTAGAACACCGGATTCGCGTGCGCATACAGATACTTGTGCAGCGACACCGGGTCATTCAGATTCCCGTGGATCAGATCCCGGCTCGTGAAGCGCCCTGTCTCCGGCGCGTAGTGGCGGGCGCGCAGGTAGTAGAAGCCGCTGTTGGCGTCGAACTGCTCGCCCGTGTAGAGGTAGCTGTTGACCGTGCTCCCGCTCAATGCCAGCAGCACGCCGAAGGCGTCGAAGTGGTAGCGGTCGCTCACCGCGCCGGCGCCGTCGGTGAGCAGCCGCGTGCTGTTGCTGCCGTCATAGTGGTAGTAGCTGGCCAGCCCGCCCCGCCGCTGGCTGATCAGGTCGTCGCCGTAGGTGTAGCTGACCAGCAGCAGATTGCCGTTGTACTCCGCCAGCACCTGGGGCAGCCCGCTGTTGTCCAACACATCGACCAGATAGCGGACACTGCCGGCGGGGCCGCTGCGCGCCACCCGGTTGCGTTCGTGGTCGTACTGGTAGGTGGTCGCACTCCCCGCCGCGTTGCTCACCTGGATCAGGCGGTTGTCGTAATCGTAGAGATAGGTGGTGGTCACGCCGCCGGTGACTTGCAGCGTGAGGTTGCCGTTGGCGTCGTACTCATAGCGGGCATCGCTGCTGCTGAGGAGCTTGTCCGCGGCGTCGTAGGCGTAAGCGGTGGTCTGGCTCGCCAGCCGGTCGATCTTCTCCGTGCGGTTGCCCACGGCGTCGTAACGATACTCCACATCCAGCGTGCGCACGTTGGCCGGGTCGAACTGCGTCTCGCGCACCAGCCGGCGCAGGCTGTCGTAGACATACTCGGTGCGGCTGCCATCCAGGTGATCGACGCGGGTGCGGTCGCCCACGGCGTCCAGCGTGTAGGTAAACCGTTCGTAGACCGCGGCGCCCTTGCCGTGATCGATCCCCGTCAGCCGGTTGCGGCTGTCGTAGCTGTAGCGGGTGTAGGCGCCGTTGGCATAGTCGATGCGGCTGCGGTTGCCGTTGGCGTCGTACTGATAGGTGGTCACCGCACCGGCAGGGTCGGTGACCGCCTGCAGCCGGT
>JAPKMV010001098.1 GCA_026645635.1 Caldilineaceae bacterium | reverse complement strand
CCGTGCTGGCGCGCAGCGATGATCCGGCGATCAACGGTGGCGTGGTCGCCGGCTATCGCTACAGTGGCGTCGGTCTGGCTAACACAAGCGATGCTTTTGTCCTGCGTGCACCGGACGGCAGTGTCGTGGACACCGTGACCTGGGGAGGAGACAGCGGCCTGGCCGTCCAACCCGGCGCCAGCCTGGAACGCGCCAACCTCGACGATCCCGCCCAGTGGGTCATCGCTGCGCAGCCCTGGCCCGGTTCCGCCGGTGACTTCGGCAGCCCCGGCGCGCCCTTCACACTGCCGCCGCCTACGGCGACGCCCGTCTTCCCAACGCCGACCGACACGCCGATCCCGGCGGCAACTGCCACGCCACAGGCAACGGATACGCCGTCGCCGACTGCCACGACAAGCATATCGCCAGCGCCGACACTTACCGGCGCGCCGATGCCAACTGGCACACCCTCTCCAACCGCAACACCGACGGCAACCGCGCCTGCTTCGCCTTCGCCCGGCGCCACCCCGCAGATCATCATCTCCGAAATCATGATCGACCCGCTGGCCGTGCCTGACCGATCGGGCGAGTGGGTGGAGTTCTTCAACGCGGGTCCGGCGGCGGTCAACCTCTCCGGCTGGATGTTGGCCGACCTGGACAGCGATCACCACACCATCGCTGGCGATCTCTGGATCGCGCCTGGCGTGTACCTGGTGTTGGGTCGCCAGGGGGACACAGCCCAAAATGGTGGCGCACCTGTCACTTATGTCTACAGCGGCGTCAACCATAACAACGATGCGCCTGATGCCCTGCGGCTGCTGCGCCCGGATGGCCAGGAAGCCGATCTGCTCGTCTGGGGGGACGGCCTCGCGGCTCCGCGCGGCGCAAGCCTTGCGCGTGTCGCCGCCAGCGCGCCGGCGTTGTGGCAGCCGTCAACCGCGCTGTGGCCCGGTTCTCGAGGTGACAAGGGTAGCCCAGGCGCGCCGAACCCGCCCGCAGAGCCGCCCACACAAACACCGACCGCGACTATTATTCCCAGCCCGACGCCAGCGCCTACGAGCACCGTTCAACCCACGCTCTCGCCCACACCCATCCCGCTGCCAACGCCGACGCCGCTGCCAACATCCACGCCGACGAATGCGAGCATTCTGATCAGCGAGGTGATGATCGACCCGCAGGCCGCGGCGGACAACAGCGGCGAATGGCTCGAACTGGTCAACGCCGGTGCGGAGCCGGTCAACCTGGCCGGTTGGGCGCTGGGCGATTTCGACGGCGTCGAGCACGTCATCTCCGGCGAACACTGGCTGGCGCCCGGCGCGTATCTGCTGCTGGCGCGCAGCGGCGATTCACAGGTCAACGGCGGCGTGACGCCCGATTATCTCTATGCAGGCGTCAACCTGGCCAACAGCACCGACGAGCTGCTCCTGCTCGACCCGCACGGTGCCCTCGTCGATGCTGTGTTGTGGGGCCACGACAATACGCCGGCCGCTCCACGGGGCGCCAGCCTGGAACGCGCCGGATTGACCGCACCGGCGGTGTGGGCGGAAGCGCACAGCCTCTGGCCCGGCTCCGCTGGTGACCGCGGCAGCCCTGGCGCCGCGTATACTGCACCACCGCCGCCCACCGCAACGGCGACCACCACGCCAACCAAGACATCTTCGCCGACGCGCACGCCGACAGC
>JAPKMV010001097.1 GCA_026645635.1 Caldilineaceae bacterium | reverse complement strand
TGTCGTCAAGTACCTCGGCACGGGCTATGAGACGCCGATCTATGTCAAGGGTCTGCGGCCCGCGCCAGAAATCTGCGAGAAGTGTCATAGCCCGGAGAAGTTTTCCGCCAACAGCACGCAGGTCATCAAACGCTACAGCGCCGAGGAGAACAATGCGCTGACCGAGACCCATCTCTCCTTCAAGATCGGCGGCGGCAGCCACCGCGAAGGCTTGGGCAAGGGCATTCACTGGCACATCGAGAACAACATCGAGTACATCTTCACCGACGACAAGAACTTGCAGCAGGAGATTCCCTGGGTGCGGGTGACGAACGCCGAGACCGGCGAGGTCGAGGTCTACACGGACGTGGAGGCCGATCTGCCGCCCGATTTCGTGGAGACGATGACCAGCGAGGATCATCTGCGCCAGATGGACTGCGTCACCTGCCACAACCGCAACTCGCACGAGTTCAAGACGCCGGATGACGCACTCGACGACGCCATGGCGCGCAACGTCATTTCGCCGGAGATTCCCTACTTCAAACAGAACGCGATTGCCGTCATCGAGCGCGAATATCCGAGCATGGGGCATGCGGCTGCTGCCATCGAAGGGTTGAAGAACTACTACGCCGCCAACTGGCCCGACTATTACGCCGACAATGCGACTGTGGTCGATCAGGCTGTCGCCGAGTTGCAGAGGCTCTACGAGCAGATGGTCTACCCCAACATGGAAGTCACCTGGACGACGCACCCCAACAACGTCGAGCACAAGGACTGGGCCGGCTGCTTCCGCTGTCACGATGGCAAGCATCTGAACGAGCAGGGCGAGAGCGTGCGCATCGAGTGCAACCTCTGCCACACCATTCCGCTGCAGGCGCCGTCCGACGGCAGCAGTGTGCTGATGGCGCTCAGCGACGCCTACGAGCCGGAGTCGCACATCGACAGCAACTGGATTTCGCGCCACCGCTTCGAGTTCGACGCGACCTGTCAGGGGTGTCACGATGTCTCCAACCCTGGCGGCAGCGACGACTCCAGTTTCTGCGCCAACAGCGCCTGTCACGCAACTGAGTGGAAATTTGCGGGGCTTGACGCCACCCGCATTGTTGAATTGACCAACGTTTTATCGGCCGATTTGCCCAAGTATCCGGCGGCGGCCTTGACGTGGGATGACCTGGTCGGCCCGATTGTCGGCGCACGCTGCACTGCTTGTCATGGCGGCACCGCCGGGTTGTATCTCGACAGCTATGCAAATGCCCTGGCGGGCGGCAACCTGGGGCCGGCGATTGTGCCCGGCGATGCCGAGGCAAGCCTGCTGGTGCAGTTGCAGCGCGAAGGTCATCCCAATAGCCTGCCGCCGGAAGAACTAGATTGGATTATCCAATGGATCAATGCTGGAGCGCCCGAGTCCTGAGCGTGGGTGCGGCGACAGCAGACGCCGCACAGCGTGGCTCAGGCACGATCAATGCCCTGGACGCACCGAGAAACTGGGTGCGGGCGTGGCTATTTGCCCTGGCGACTGTCCTCGCCATTCTCTGCGCGCTGCTGTGGAGCCAGAGCGCACGCGCCCAGGATCTCACGCAACCTGCGCCCGATGCCGCCTGTAAACTCTGTCATGTGGATAATGAGGATGTGTACACGCTGCCGTCGGGCGAGACGCTGAATCTTGGCGTCGATCTGGCGGCG
>JAPKMV010001096.1 GCA_026645635.1 Caldilineaceae bacterium | reverse complement strand
AGCCGAACTTCTCGTAGAAATCCGCCCGCCGCACCCAGTCGATCACGCAGCCGTTGACGCCGTTGTTGTGCAGCCGGCGCAGCGACGCGTCGAGCAGGGCGATGCCGTAGCCGCGCCCGCGGCTGCCGGCGCTGACGCCGACCGAGCCAAGCTGCCCCCACGGTTTGGGCAGCGCGTAGGGATAGAACCGCTCCAGCGGGCGCCACGAGTCGCCAAAGGTGAGCACGCAGCAGCCTTCCACGCCCTGTTCCGTCCAGAGCAGCATGTAGTCGCTGATGCGCCCGCCCAGGCGCAGATGCTCCTCTGCCTCATAGCGCCAGCGGCCGGGGAACTCGCGGCGCAAAAAGTCGAGGAGCGCCTCCTCCTGGCCGCGCTGCGCTGGGCGCACGGCAGCGTTCACCTCGCGCACGTCGGGCGGCGGTGTGTAGGCAGCCAGGTTGGCAGCCAGGTCGCACGGTTCGGCAAAGGTGACGAAACCGTGGCGGGCGAAGTAAGCAGCCGTCTCCAGTTCAGCAGGCACGCCAACGACGAAGGGACGTAGCCCGCCGCCCAGCCGGGCGCTGGCGCAGCCCTGCTCGCGCAGCCAGTCCGTGGCCCAGTCCAGCAGCGCGCCGCCGATTCCCCGGCGCTGCGCTGTGGGGAGGACGGCGATGGCGTCGATCCAGCCTTCGTTGCCAGGGTTGACCAGCGGCTCGGCGGGCAGGGCGCTGACCAGCACCACACCCACCAGTTGCCCGTCCAGCATGGCCAACTGCCCGGCGCGGCTCTCACCGCGCCAGGGCTGCACGTTGAAACGAGCGAAGCGCTCCGAGATCGGCAGATCCGGGCCGCACGCCGCGTCCCAGCACTGCACCACAGCCTGGATATGCGCTGCGTTGGTTGGTTCGAAGGAGTGTAGTTGGATGTCCATGACACCGGTGGCCTGGCAAACAGGCTTGATCGTTGCAACATGCCCGGATTCTGACAGAATCCGGGCATGTCGGCAGTCGAGGCGTGTTCGATTGTCTTTGGCTCGTTTCCGCCTGCCGCCTAGCTCTTGTTCTTGTTGTACACGTCGAAGAAGACGGCGATGAGCAGCACGGTGCCTTTGATCGCCTGCTGCCAGTCGATGCCGACGCCGAGGATCGACATGCCGTTGTTCAACGTGCCCATGATGAACGCGCCGATCACCACGCCAAAGACGGTGCCGATGCCGCCTGTCGCCGACGCGCCGCCGATGAAGGTGGCAGCGATGGCGTCCAGCTCGAAGCCGGTGCCCGCTTTGGCCGTAGCAGAGTTCAGGCGTGCCGTGATGATCAACCCGGCGACGGCGGCCAGAATCCCCATGTTGATGAAGGTGTAGAGGGTCAGCCGCTCGGTGTTGACGCCGGAGAGCTTGGCCGCCTTCTGGTTGCCGCCCAGGGCGTAGATACGCCGGCCGAGCACGGTGCGGTTCGTGACGAAAGCGTAGAGTGCAATCAGGACGCCCAACACGATGAGCACGTTGGGCAGACCGTTGTAGGAGGCGAGCAGATAGGTCAATCCCATGATCGCACCGACAACGATCAGGTTCTTGATCAGAAACAGGTAGAACGGGCTGACGGCAAAACCGTACTTCTTCTGATTCTGCCGCGCACGGAAATCCAGAAAGACCAGGAACGCCGAGACCAGCGCACCGATGATC
>JAPKMV010001095.1 GCA_026645635.1 Caldilineaceae bacterium | reverse complement strand
GGCGACTACGCGCTGGCCGCGGCCAGCTATCGCCAACTCGCCGAACAGGGCGCCAGCGACAGCCGTCTCTTCTACAACATGGGGCTGAGCTATTTCCAGGCCGGCGACCTGAGCCGGGCGCTGTGGAGCCTGCGCAGCGCCGAAGCGCTGAACCCGCGCGACGCCGACATCGATGTCGCCCTGGCGCAAGTGCGCGCCGCCTTGGCCCAGCAAACGCCTGCCTTGGCGGCTGCGGAAGATGCCGCGGCGTTGCCGGCGCGGCTGGCCGGCGTCACCACGCCGTGGCTGACCAGCGATGAACTCGCCTGGCTCGCGTTGGCGCTCTGGAGTGTGCTGGCTGTCCTGCTGCTGATCGGCTTGCTGGCCAACGGTGAGACGACGCGCAGGGTCATGCGGGGCAGCGCGGCGGCAACCGCCGTCGGCCTGATGGCGGTGATGCTCCTTTGGGGTGCGCGCACGGTGGCGCAACCGGATCGGCCCGCCGTTGTGGTCGCCGCCAACACCGAACTGCGCAGCGGGCCAGGCGTCAACTTCACGCCGCGCATGACACTGCCGGCAGGCGCCGAAGTTGTCGCTGCGGAGACGCGCAGCGCCTGGACGCAGGTGATGCTGCCCGGCGGCGCAGCGGGCTGGCTCCCGACGGCTGCGGTCGCGCTCGTGCGCGGATGACCAGATGACAGGTGACAGGTGACAGGTGACTGTCTCACCTGTCACCTGTCACCTGTCCCTTCACACCGGCAGAATGTTGAACCCGTGATGGAGGCGGTCGCCCGGATCAACCCTGCGCTTGACCGCCTGGAGGTGCCGGAATGTGTCCGGCGTATAGGCGTCCCGGGTGCGGCGCAGCGCTTCCTCCCCGTCCAAGAAGTTGATGTAGACGCCGCCGGTCAAGTCAGGCGCCAGCGCTGCCTTCATCTCGTCGCCGTAGCGTTGGCTGGCTGCAACGGCATCCGGCCCAGGTGTCGTGCTGACCAGTTGCAGGCTCATCCGGGCGTCCCGGTGGCTGTAGGCGCTGCCCGACTGGTCCATGCGGGCGATGGCGCCGCCGGCCACACGAATCTCGGCCAGGGTGATCAGACGGGGGCCAATGCCCTCCGTGACGCCGCGCACCAGGGCGTCGATGCTGGCGTCGCTGAGCTGCGCCAGCCAGGCGCCGGTGCTCAACCCCGGCATCGGATCGGTGGGGTCGTTGCTGATGCTGGCCACCTGGCTGAAGGGCATGGCATGGAAGGCGTCGATGAGCGGCTGCCGCCAGGCGCGCCATTCGTTCACCAGCGCTTCGCCAGCCGCCAGGTCGCCGGCATAGCAGCCGCGCACCATGACAAAGGACTGGCCGCGCAGCGGCTCGGGCACCTGTGGGATCGGCGGGAAGTTCATCAGCACCACCGAGGCTGTCATCTCCTCCGGCAGCGTCGCCGCCCACGTGCGGAAGCGGCGCATCACCTCCTGCGCGGCGCTCACCGGATAGAACAGGTTGCCGCCGTACACGGTCACCACCGGGAACAGGTCAATCTCCATGCCGACGACGATGCCGAAACCGCCGCCGCCCCCGCGCAGCGCCCAGAACAGCTCCGGGTTTTCACTCTGGCTGGCCCGCACAAAGTCACCGGCCGGCGTGACGACGTCGAAGTAACGGACGCTGTCGATGGCCATGCCGTACTTGCGCGC
>JAPKMV010001094.1 GCA_026645635.1 Caldilineaceae bacterium | reverse complement strand
GTCGCCTTGCGCTTTCTCGGCGATCGACCGGGCGAAATGATCCAGTTCGTCCTGCTTGGTTGCAAAAGCCAGCGCAAAGACGACACGCTGGACGCTGTCCAGGCTGCGCTGAACGGCAACCTGTTCGAGTTGGTCTAGTTCCACCGCAAACGATGCGGGCGCGTTCAGCACCAGGATCTCTTTCTGGTCCTTCAAATTGAGTTTCTTGAAAACGTCCGACATATTTCCTCCTCAACAGTCGATAGGCGACTGAAAGCCATCCTTTTCCCGTAGGTGCGGTTTCCAACCGCACGAATCCACGCCCGACGCCACGTGCGGATAGAAACCGCACCTGCGTCAGTCGAATACGAACCAGCAGATGTCGTTGCGCAGACGCTGATCATCCAGCACCAGATCGCGGATCGCCGCGGGCAGTTGGTTGCGCTGCCAGCGGCATTCGCGCTGGCCGGCGCGTTCGCCCTCGCCTTCAGGCGCTGCCGCGCGCGCCGCCTTGATCGCGTAGGCGGCGGCGCCCAGCTCGTGCGCGGCGACGTGCGCCACTGCTGCGGCCTGGCCCGCCGCGTAGGCGGCGTAGCGCGCCGCCCCGCGCAGGTCCCTGGCCGCGGCGTTGGCGTGGCCGGCCGCTGTGCGCGCCTGGCTCATCGCGATCTCGCCGCGCGCCCAGGCTCGCGCTTGCTCAATTGCGATCCGCGGCCGCGGGTCCGCAGGCCGCACCGCTTCGAACAGGGGCAGGACATGCTCCGCGCACACGGCCGCCCACAGGGCGAGCAGGCGATGGTCTGCATCCGTGAGCGTCCCCCCGCGGCGGATGGTGATGAAGCGAGGGTCACGTGCTTTGGGAAGGATCATGGCGGCTGCACACTATTATCTAACATGGGCTGCTCCAGCAAGGAGTGCGACGCGCGGCTGCGTTCCATCAAGGTGACGATCCTGTGCAAGTCAGAGGCGTCGAGTCTGCATAGCCAGGCGGGCACGCGTGCGCCGCTGTTGGTTGAGGGCCAGCACGGAGTAGCGCGCCTGCTCGCTGATGGCCTTCCGCACGAGATCGACGGTGGAGGCGTCGCCGAAGAAGTGCTGGCGGTAGACGCCGTCGCCGAAGAATCCGTCGGTCTGGTTGAGCAGATTGACGCGCAGCTTGTTGTTGGGCAGATGGTTCTTGCCGTCCAGCAGGTCTCGGAAGGCAGAAGAAAGCCACTTGAAAGAACCGAACAGCGTGCGAATCTCCGCCACCGTGCGGTCGACGTCGGCTTCATCGTCGAGGTTGACCGCATCGATTAGCGCGTCGATCTGCTCCTGGAGCGCGAAAAACGGATCGAAGCCACCCCCGGCCAGGCGCAGCCCGCGCAACTGCGCCAGATAGTCGGCGCGATCCCGGGCGCGCAGGCGGGTGACTGTCAGCTTCACATATTCCAGATAGGCGCCCAGCAGCCACAGCACGGAGTAGACCTGCCACAGCTTGTAGTGGCTCCACGCCTTGAGCGAGCCGGCAACCAACTGATCGTGCATGTGCATGTAGCGCAGGGTGAGCGTCTCCAGCGGTGCAAAGGCGGTGGCGGAATAATCGCCCGTCTGGTGCGCCTTCAGGATCAGGTCGGCGGTGAGCATGATGCTCATGTGGGTGACGTAGAGACCCTTGGAGTAGAGCGGATCGATGAAGCCGACGGCATGGGCC
>JAPKMV010001093.1 GCA_026645635.1 Caldilineaceae bacterium | reverse complement strand
CACGTAACCAATTAACCACAACCAATTCCCGGCCGGTTACGCAGAATCTGCGCGCGTCCTTCTGCACCCCGCTGCGTCAATACATTTGACAGCACATACACGTTTGCTGTCAGCCATCGCCAACCAAAAACCGGCCACGCCTCGCAGCAACCGTTGCATCAACCGACGAGGAGTATCGTATGCGTCCCACATCCAGGCTATCCTGGCTTCCTTTGTTTTTGATTGTCGCCGCCCTCCTCGGCGGCTGTTTGAATCCGGCCCTCACCCTGCGGCCGGCGCCACCGCCCGACCTGGAAGAGTTCGAGGCCAGCCTGATCGCCAACCTGGTGAGCCGCAACGATGCCGAGCTGCAGGCGCAGATGGGCAGCCCCTTTGTGATCGCGTCCTCGCAGGGCACAGGTCAGGAGATGACGCCCGCCGACGCCATGGCCCAACTGAAGCAAGATCTGTTCGACCCGGCGACGCAGATCACCTTCGTGGCTGCGGAGGTGGTGACGCAGTGGTTGGGCGGCGCAGACCCGCTCACGCTCTGGCCGGAGACGGTCAACCCGGTGGCGTCCATCGGCATCGCCGGGCTGGGCGCCGACGGCATGAGCCAGGCGATCTTGATCATCGCCGCCTATCCCGATGATTCCTTCTACTGGTACGCGGCGCTGGTCGCGCCCACGGGCTTCGACGGAACGCCCATCGCACCGCCAGAGATCGGGCAAATTGCCCCGGGCGACGCCCAGATGATCTTACCTTCTGCGGTGACCTCCGTGTTGGTGGTCGGCGATATCGGCATCTTCGACGGCCCCGGCCCGCAGTTCCTGGTGATCGGCACGGCGCAGCGCGGGGACATCTTCCCGGTGGTGGGCGCCAGCGCCGACGGCCAGTGGTGGGCAGTCATCTGCCCCCAGCAGAGCAGCTACTGCTGGATCACCGCCAACCCGACCTTTGTGCAGCCGCAGCAGCCGGTGACGCCCAGCGCGCCGCCGACCAGCACGCCGACCGCTGCCGTGCCGCCGGGCGTCCCGCAGCGCATCAACCTGGGGCCGGGCGAGTCGGGCGCGGTCGTGTCCGGCGTCGCCAGCCCGGAACTGCCGGGGCAATACCTGCTCTTTGCCGCCACGGCGCAGCGCGTCTTCTTCCTGCTCGACGCGGCCAACATTGATGTCAACTTCACGATTCGCGGCGTGGCCGACGGCGTCTTCTACAAGGCGCCCAACAACCTGGCGCGGGAATTCGCCTTCACCAGCACCCGCAACCAGGACTACCTGATCACAGTGACCGCGCCGACGCCGTCGCCCTTTACCCTGGCGGTGACCTTCACGCAGGGACCGCCGCCGCCCACCGCACGGCCGCACCCGACCGCGACGCCGCCGCGCCCCACGGCCACGCCGACGCGGCCGCAGCCCGGCCCGGAGCGCATCACCTTTGCGCCGGGGTCGGACACGGCTACGCGCAGCGGCCCGCTGTGGGCCAACACGCCGCGGCGGTTCGTCTTCAACGGTCGCGCCGGTCAAACGGCGACGATCAACTTCACGTCGCCCAGCCCTGCCGCCAACTTCTCGGTGGTGGGCGTCAGCGACGGCATCCCCTACAAGACGATGGGCAATTCGGCGTGGAACTTCACCTTCCTGTTGCCGATGACCCAGGACTACCTGATCACCTTGCTGGCGCCGGTGAACACA
>JAPKMV010001092.1 GCA_026645635.1 Caldilineaceae bacterium | reverse complement strand
CTCACCGTGATTGACGCCACCAACACGCAGGCGGATGCACGCAAGCCGCTGATCGCGCTGGCGCGGCAGTATCACATGATTCCAGTAGCGATCGTGCTGGATGTGCCGGAGAAGGTCTGCCAGGCGCGCAACCAGACACGCGCCGACCGCAGCTTTGGCGAACATGTCGTGCGGCGCCAGGTGCAGGAACTGCGGCGTTCGCTGCGCGGTCTCGGACGCGAGGGCTTTCGCCACGTGCATGTGCTCGATTCCGTGGAGGCTATCGAACAGGCGGTCATCGAACGCCAGCCGCTCTGGAACAACCTCAAACATCTCACCGGCCCGTTCGACATCATCGGCGACGTCCACGGCTGCTACGATGAACTGTGTACGCTGTTGGCGCAATTGGGCTACGATGTCACAGTGCAAAAGGGTGCGTACCAGGTCGCGCCGCCGCCAGGACGCAAAGCGATTTTCCTGGGCGATCTGGTGGATCGCGGCCCACAGATTCCCGCCGTGCTCAGGCTGGTAATGAGCATGACGGCGGCAGGCAATGCGCTGTGCGTGCCCGGCAATCACGACGCCAAATTGGTGCGTGCGCTGCGCGGCCGCCAGGTGCAGATCGCGCATGGCCTGGCCGAGTCGCTGGCGCAGCTCGCGGAGGAGCCGCCGGAATTCCGCACCCAGGTCGCCGACTTTCTGGATGGGCTGGTCAGCCACTATGTGCTGGACGGTGGCAAGCTGGTTGTGGCGCACGCCGGCATGAAAGCGGAGATGCAGGGGCGCGGCTCAGGACGAGTGCGCGACTTTGCCTTGTACGGCGAAACAACCGGCGAGACCGACGAATTTGGCCTGCCGGTGCGCTACAACTGGGCCGCCGAATACCGCGGGCGGGCGATGGTGGTCTACGGGCATACGCCAACACCGGAGCCGGAGTGGCTCAACCGCACCATCAACATCGACACCGGCTGCGTTTTTGGTGGGCGGCTCACGGCGCTGCGCTATCCCGAACTGGAACTGGTTTCTGTGCCGGCAGCGCGCACCTATGCCAAACCGGTGCGCCCGTTCCTGATCGACGAAGACGCTGCCTCGCCGCGCAGCGCACAGCAGGAAGTCGATGATGTGCTGGACATCGCCGATGTGCTGGGCAAGCGCATCGTGCACACGCGACTACAGGGCAACCTGACCATTCACGCCGAAAACACCGCGGCGGCGCTGGAAGTGATGAGCCGCTTTGCCGTCGATCCGGCATGGTTGATCTATCTGCCGCCCACCATGTCGCCTGCAGAAAGCACGCAGCAGCCCGGTTTGCTCGAACACCCGGCGGAGGCATTTGCCTATTATCGGCAAGCCGGCGTGCGGCAGGTGATCTGCCAGGAGAAGCACATGGGTTCGCGTGCGGTCGTCATCGTCTGTCAGGATGAGGCGGCCGCACGGCGGCGCTTCGGCGTGCAAGACGCGCGCAGCGGCGTGTGCTACACGCGCACAGGCCGCCCCTTCTTTGCCGACGCGTCGATAGAGCGCGCCTTGCTGCACGAGATACGCTCTGCTGTGGATGGCAGCGGTTTGTGGGATGAATTGCAGACGGACTGGCTATGCCTCGACTGCGAACTGCTGCCCTGGTCGGCCAAAGCTGGTGAGTTGATCCGCCAGCAATACGCCGCAGCGGGTGCAGCAGGGCAGGCGGCGCTGCGCG
>JAPKMV010001091.1 GCA_026645635.1 Caldilineaceae bacterium | reverse complement strand
ACCCTTCCAACGTACTCGTATCCCCAATCGGCTGGCCCATGACCTGCGCCTTGAGCAGCCGGCGCATGATCTTGCCGCTGCGCGTCTTGGGCAGCGTCGGCACGAACTCGATCTTGGCCGGGATGGCGATGGGGCCGACCTCGTGGCGCACATGATCCTTGAGTTCCCTGGCCAGGGCTTCGGTGCCGTCCACCCCGGCGTTGAGGATGCAGAAGGCGTGGATGGCGTGGCCCTTGAGTTCGTCGGGCACGCCCACCACTGCGGCCTCGGCCACCGTGGGGTGGCTCACCAGTGCGCTCTCCACTTCGGCGGTGCCCAAGCGGTAGCCGGAAACCTTGATCACGTCGTCCATGCGCCCGATGATCCAGAAATAGCCATCCTGGTCGCGGCGGGCGCTGTCGCCGGTGAAGTACCAGCCCTGGTCGGCGAACTCCGCCCAGTAGGTGGCGCGGTAGCGGTCGGGATCGCCCCAAACCGTGCGCGCCATCCCCGGCCACGGGTGCTTGATCACCAGATAGCCCTCTTCGTTGGCGTCGGCGGAGACGCCATCAGCGCGCACCACGTCGGCCTGGATGCCGGCGAAGGGCAGCGTGCCGGAGCCGGGCTTGAGCGGCACCGCGGGCGTGGGCGTGATCATGAAGCCGCCGGTCTCGGTCTGCCACCAGGTGTCCATGATCGGGCAGCGCTCGTGGCCGATGTGGGTGAAATACCAGCGCCAGGCTTCGGGGTTGATCGGCTCACCCACAGAGCCGAGCAGACGCAGGCTGCTCAGGTCGTGGCGGTTGGTCCACTCCTCGCCAAAGCGCATAAAGCTGCGGATCGCCGTGGGTGCGGTGTAGAGGATCGTGATGTTGTACTTCTCGATCAACTGCCACCAGCGGTCGGGCAGCGGGTAACCGGGCGCGCCTTCGTACATGAAGCTGGTGGCGCCCAGGATCAGCGGCGCATAGACGATGTAGCTGTGGCCGGTGATCCAGCCCGGATCCGCCGCGCACCAGTAACGGTCTTCTTCCTTGAGGTCGAAGACATATTTGAGCGTCGTGGCGATGTGCACCTGATAGCCGCCGGTGGTGTGGAGCAGCCCCTTGGGTTTGCCGGTGGTGCCGGAGGTGTAGAGGATGAAGAGCGGGTCTTCGGCGTCCATCACCTCGGTCTCACAGTAGGGGCTGGCGATGGGCAGCGCCATCAGCTCGTGCCACCAGAAGTCGCGACCGGGGGCCATGTGCACATCCTGGCCGGTGCGCTTGTAGACGATCACCTTCTGCACCACCGGGCTGCGGTTGACCGCCTCGTCGGTGATCTCCTTCAAGTTGACCGTCTTGCCGCGCAGCCAGGCGCCGTCGCAGGTGATCACCACCTTGCTGCGGGCGTCGGCGATGCGGTCGGCCAGCGCCTGCTCGGAGAAGCCGCCGTAGACGACGCTGTGGATGGCGCCGATCTTGGCGACGGCGAGCATGGCGATGGGCAGTTCCGGCACGCGGCCCATGTAGATCGTGACCGTGTCGCCCTTCTTGACGCCCATTGCCTTGAGCACGTTGGCGAAGCGGTTGACCGTCTTCCAGAGCTTGAAATAGCTGTAGGTGCGCTGCTCGCCGTCCTCGCCTTCCCAGAGCAGCGCCAGCTTGTTCTTGCGCCAACTCTTGACATGGCGGTCCAGGGCGTTGTAGACAATGTTGGTC
>JAPKMV010001090.1 GCA_026645635.1 Caldilineaceae bacterium | reverse complement strand
GCGCCGTTGAATTCGATGTTCATAGATTCTGTTTCCTCAGGACTCGACAGAGGGGTCGATTGTAGCACACCCCCAGCCTCCCTGCCCACTGTCTCCATCTGTCAAGCCGTGCAGACTGGCTAACCACTGTTCATACAACCGTACATAGTCCCCCACATGCGTCAGCGCGGCGGCATGACCTGGGCAATCCAACTTCACGAGATTCGCCTGAGCGTAGCGTTGTCGCAACATTCGGCGGCTCCGTTCGCCAAACAGGCGATCCGCCGCGCTCTCCACCACCAGCACAGGACCCAGCCAGCCGGATGTCGAGGGCCACTCCGCGCTGTCCAAACTGGCGAACGCGTGCAGGCGATTGGCGATGAGCGCCGGTGTGAACGCCGGCAGGATCGCCGCGAAGTAGCTGCGCCAGAAGCGGGTGGCCGGGTCTGCGCCGGGCAGGAAGCGGTCTATGTAGCCTGTTGCCAGCCGTTGGAGCAGCCAGGCCGGCGCGCGCGCGACCAGCCACGCCGCTGGGCGAAACCAGCGGGCGCGTCGCGGGTCGGCCGCCCAGGTGTTGGCCAGGATCAGCGATGCCACGCGCTGCGGGTAGCGGTCTGCCAGCCGCTGGGCTACCAGCCCGCTGTACGAACCGCCGACCACGTGCGCTTGCACCACACCGCGTGCGGCCAGCAGCGCGGCCAGGCCATCCACCAGGCGGTCACCCTCTGCGAGCGCCGGCGGATAGCTGACCGAGATCACCCGCAACTGCGGGGCAAAGGCCAGCACAAAATGGAACGACGTATCGGCAAAGCCCATCGCTCCGGGCAGAAGCAGCAGCGTTGCGTCACCCGCGCCCGTGTCCAGGCACGACCAGGTCGCACCGTCAACCGTCACGGCTTGCAGCGGGAACCGCGCCCGGCACTCCGCCAGCGCATCGTCCCAGGTCATCGGGTCCTGCCAAGTCTCGCGCAACTCGCCCCTCGCAACTCGCCCCTGAAGCGGCGACAGTGTTTGGATCACGATAGCCACGAAATTTGCGAAAGACGCGAAAGCGCCGCCCCTTTCGCCCCTCCGCGATCCAAATGCCTCCGCCCTGGAGCAGTGCGTGGCCACCGCACCAGCGCCGCCCCTTTCGCCCCTTTCGCGTCCTCCGCGATCCAAATGCCTCTGCCCTGGAACAGTGCCTGGCCACCGCACCAGCGCCGCCCCTTTCGTGCCCTTCGCCCCTTTCGCGTCCTCCGCGATCCAAATGCCTGCGCCCTCCGCGATCCAAATACCCGCGCCCAGGTACAACAGCCGGCCAACCCTGCCCCTCACCAGACAAAATGGTTGCGCAGCCGCATCAGCGCCGCTTCCACCAGGCGCGGCGCGATCTTGTGCAACGCTATCAGCCAGCGCTCTCCGCCCCAGATCAATGTGCGCCGCCCTGCTACCAGCGCGGCCACAATGCGCTCGCCGGCGCGGTCGGGATGCTCCAGCCGGTAGCCTGGCGGATTCCGCCTGCGCTGGGCTGCACTCTCCACCATCGCCGTATCCGTCCCCGGCGGGTAGGCGTCCAAGACGTGGACGCCCGCCGGCTCCAGTTCGTAGCGGATCGCCTGGGCGAAGCCGCGCAGCCCGGCCTTGCTGGCGGCGTAGAGTGTGGCGTGGGGCAGGGGCACAAAGGCCATTGCGCTACCCACGAAAACCAGCGCACCGCGGCGCT
>JAPKMV010000108.1 GCA_026645635.1 Caldilineaceae bacterium | reverse complement strand
TTTTCATCCTTGGGCCAGTTGAGGACGTTGAAGGCATACCAGAGGTGATCAGGATTGGTCGGGCGCAGTTGCACATCCACAAAGGTATAGCTGCCCGGATTCAACCCGTTCACAGTCAATTGCAGCGGGCTGGCCTGGGTGAAGGTAATCGGGGCGCCGCTGTCCGTCTTGCTGGCCACCAGGCGCGAGATGTCCACCTTGTCAGGCACGCCGTCGCCATCGTCATCGAAGTCATGGAGATCAGGCGTGTTGTCGCCGTCGCGGTCGAGGTTCGCAAGATCCCACTCCTGGCCGTCCACGACGCCATCGCCGTTGCTGTCGGCCGCCTGGGGGTTGCCATACCACTGCTGCCCGCCCAAAGTGAACCCTTCCACCTCGACCTTATCCGGGATTCCATCGCCGTCCGTGTCAGCGGCGAGCGGGTTGGCGCCGATCTGGTTTTCTACGACATCGGGCAGGCCGTCGCCGTCGGAATCGAGTGTGGGGGAGGGCTGGAGGGTCGGCGCCGCCGCCAGGTACTCGCTGACGGCGGCAGGCGGCCGATAGGGGTCGGTCACGCGGGCGGCGTTCAGCCTGGCCTGAACCTTATCCGCAAGGGTCTGCTGCCTTGCGATCTCTGCCTGCCTGTCATCCACACCGGCGGCGTGCGCCGTCGCCACGCCGAAGGCCCCAACCTGGAACAGCGGTGACAATAGGATGACAGCCACCATCCAGGCGCACACGAACTGCACCGTGCGCCGCCGCGGGCGGATCAGGAAGAAGGCGCCCACCAGCGTCAGCGCAAGACCACCTGCGTTGGCGGCCACATCGGTGGTGGACGGCAGTTGGGTGCGGGCGATCTCCCGCGTGAGGCGCTGCAGCCCATCGCCGGAGGTCAGAAGATCCGGCGCGCCTTGGTACGCGGTGAAGCGGATGTCCATCTGCGTCACGCTGCGGTTGTCGGCGCCCGGCGCGGCCGGCATGTCGAGCATCACCTTCTGGCGCACTGGCAGGCCGCGGCCATCCACCCACAGCTCGCCTGCGCCGGTGATCTGGGTCAGATGCTCCGGGATTTGGACCGTCGCGCCTGGGGGGAGCGCGCCGCTGCGCTGCATCTGCTGCTGGGCGATGGTGGCAAGCTGCCTGGCATAGCCGGGGCCGTCCAGGTCGAAGGTGTAGACCGCCAGGGTCGTGCAGTCGAGGGCAGCGCAGGCCGGGTCGTCCTGGGCAGGGCGCCGGTCATCGGCTACGGCAATGTTCGTGGCCACGTTGAGAAAGGCCAGAAAGTCCCCCGCCGGGGCGAAAGCCAGGGCGTCGCCGTCGCTGGCCTCCCACTCACCGCTGCCGGTGCGCGTCTCGATGCGACCGTCACGCGCGCGCACCTGGTAGGCGCTGTCCCGGTCCGCCGCGCTGACGCCGCCGCCCCAGAATGTCAACTGGAGAGCGCGGTCGTCCAGGTGGTTCTCGCCTTCGAGGTAGAGTCTTTCGGTCTTGCTGAAGCGCCCGATGTTCCCCACCGTAGGCAAGGGAATCGTCTCCACCTCGACATCGGCGGCAAAGGCATAGCTGGCGCTGAGACGCACGTTCTCCCATGCCTGTTTTACCCGGGCCGCGGCTGTGACGCCGCCACCCTCGCCGGTTATTGCAGCGGCGCTCTGCTGGTAGACCAGCGCTGCCAGAACCAACAGACTGACGCCGATCCACCCCTGCCACCCATTCTTTACGGCTCTTGCGCGGTTACTCATCGGTTTTCCCTGTCCTGCGTATACGTCGATGGCGCTTGCCAATTTTGCGTCAATCGATTAGCTTCCTTTATGCGGTTTGGCCATCTTCCTGGGCTGGCGGCACAGCGGCAGCCGGCCCGGGCAGCGCCGGATAGGCTCGTCCAAGATAAGCGAGGAGGTCCTGGGCGGTTGTGAAGTGCTGCTCGACAACTTCTGCATCGACGCGAATCAGGGTCGCATGCCAGGATTCACACGGTTGGGAGCGCCAGAAACGCACCACGTATGAGCATTGCAACATCGAGTCGCCTCCTTTTCGCCAGGCACGAATAGCATCAACTAAAGCTCGCAACACCTTGTAACAGTTGACCGTTAATTCGTCGTTAATTACTGGCTGTTTCCAGCGTCATCATTCATATGACTGACACATTGCACCCCAATCTGCTGGTGAGCTTGTTAGGCCCGTTCCACCTGAGCTACGGTGCAGGCCGCCTGCTCGACCTGCCCGCACGCAAAGAGGCGGCGCTGCTCGCTTACCTGGCGGCGGAGCACAGCCGCGCCCACAGCCGCGAGAGTCTGGTCGGTCTGCTGTGGCCCGACGCACCGCCGGACAAGGCGCGCCTCAGCCTGCGCGTCAACCTGTCGAATCTGAAAAAGCACCTGCAGCCGGCCGCAAGCAGCGCCATCCTGCGCAGCACACCGTTCGAGATCCAATTCCTGGCCACGGCGTGCGAGTTGGACATCGTTGAGTTCAATCGCTGTCTCCGCAGCGGGGAGCGCCATGAACACCGCCGTGATGAACTCTGTCATCGCTGCGCGCCGGCCTTTTCCCGCGCGGCAGAACTTTACCGCGGCCCATTCCTCGACGGCTTCTCGCTGGACCAGTGCCAGCACTTCGAGGAGTGGCTCTTCATGCAGCGCGAGCGCTTCCGGGCGCAGATCCTGGAAGTGCTGGAGAAGCTCACCATCTATCACCTGAGCCGGCGCGACCTCACCGCAGCGCTGACCTGCGCCCGCCGGCAGTTGGAGATCGACCCGCTGCGCGAGCAGGCCCACCATCAGATCATCCAGATTCTCCTGGCGCAGGGCGACCGCACCGGTGCGCTGCGCCAGTATGAACAGTGCCGCGCCGTCCTCAAGGCAGAACTGGGCATCGAGCCTGACGTCGAGCTGCGCGCCCTGCACGACCTGATCCTGGCGGCGCCGGCGGTGATCAGCAGCCCTGCGCCGCCGTTGGTTGTCGAGGCGGTGCGCAGTGAACCGCAGTTCCCGGTCTATCTGACGCCGTTTGTTGGCCGCCAGGCCGAACTCGCCCTGCTGGCGCAGCGCATCCACAGCGGCGCCTACCGCCTGATCACCCTGGCGGGCGCCGGCGGCATGGGCAAGACGCGCCTGGCGGTCGAAGCCGCACAGCAGCAGAGCGCACACTTTCCCGACGGCGTCTACTTCGTGCCATGCGTGGCTGTGCCGGAAGCTGCCGCGCTCACCGATACGCTGGCCGCGGCGCTGGGCATCACCTATCGTGCGGACGGGCGGGCGCCGGCGATGCAGGTGCTCGACTGGCTGCGGACGCGGCGGGCGCTGCTGGTGATCGACAACCTGGAGCACCTGCTGCCGGCGACGCCGCGCCTGCTGGAGATCCTGGCGGCAGCCCCGCAGGTGGTGCTGCTGACCACCTGCCGCGAGCCGCTGGGCGTGCAGGCGGAAGACGTGGTCACCGTCACCGGGCTGCCGGTTCCAGAAGCCGAGCAGATGGCTGCGGCCGGCGATTTCCCGGCGGTGCGTCTCTTCGCCGATCGCGCCTACCGCGTGGACAAGCAGTTCCACCTGACAGCCGGCAACGTGGCCGACGTGGTGCGCATCTGCCGGCTGGTGGCGGGGCAGCCACTGGCGCTGGAGCTGGCCGCCGCGCATACAGCCATGCGCAGTTGTGCGGCCATTGCCGCCGCCATCGCCGCCGACCTCGACTTCCTGAGCGCCGAGCTGCCTGACCTGCCGGCGCGGCATCGCAGCCTGCGCGCCGTCTTCGAGCAAAGCTGGCAGGCGCTGACGCCGCAAGAGCAAAGTTGTTTCAGCCGGCTGTCAGTTTTCCGCGATCCCTTCAGCAGTGAGGCGGCGGAGGCTGTCGCCGGGGCGCCGCCGGGCATCTTGTGGCGGTTGAGCCGGCTGCATCTGATCAACCGCCACAACGACTTCGAGCGCTACACCGTCCATGATCTGCTGCGCAGTTTTGCCGCGGGCCGGCTGGCGGAATCACTGCCCGATGCAGCGGTGCTCCACCGCCGCCACGCCGAGTATTTTCTCACCTGGGTGAGCCGTCAGGAAGCAATCCTGGCCGGAATCCAGCCCATGCGCAGCGCCGAAACCATCCAGGCTAGTCTGGACGACGTGCGATTCGCCTGGCAATGGGCGTCGGCGGCGCAGGCTATCGATCTGCTTCAGGCCGCACTGCCGGTTTGGGGCGCGTTCCTCGCCTTGCGCGGGATGTACAGTGAAGGGGAACGGTTATTCCAGGCGACGTTGGCCCAGTGTGACGAGGACGCCGAGGGTCTGCGCGGCCAGTTGCTCGTGCGCCTGGGTTCATTTTTGGAACGACAAGGCCGGCTCGAAGCGGCGCGCGTCCGGCTGCAGGAAGGGCTTACCATCGCCCAACAGCGCCAGGACTATCAAACCCTCGGCTTTGCTTGTCACACCCTGGCACGCGTGGAGGCCGTGGCCGGCACCGTCGCCACCGCCATCCAGTATCTCAAGCTGGGACTTGCCAGCTTGCCCGATGGGGAGTATCTCACGGTGCGCGCCGAACTGCTCATCTATTTGGGCACGCTGGAGGCGCAGCAAGGCAACCGCAGCGCCACCGCCAGCGCCTATGCCGAGGTGCGCCGCATCGTCGCCCGCACCGGCAACAAGGTCCAGGAACAGCGGCTGCTCTTGTGGCAAGGGGTCGACACCATCGAAGACAACTACGTGGCGGCTCTGTTCTACCTGGAACGGGCGCTGGCCCTCTGCCCGGATACGGGCGATCGCACGCTGGAGTCACGCATTCTGAACGCACTGGGCTACGTCCAGGCGCGCATGGGCAACTACGAAGCAGCGATCAACAACCATCTGCGCGGGCTGGCGATCTGCACTGCCGACCAGGAGGCCATTCAACAGTCTCATGCGCTGCACAATCTCTGTGTTGACTACTACGGCTTGGGCCAACATGAAAAAGCCTACGCCTATGGACGGGAGGCGCTGGCGATTGCGGAACGCAATGATCTGCAGGATGGAGTCGGTTATGCCCAGCTTCATCTGGGGCACGTGCTGGCCAAGCTGCGCCTTTATCAGGAAGCGAAATATGCGTTTCTGGCGGCAAGAGACGCGTTCGCCGGTCTCGAACGGCGGGTGCTCGCCATCGAGGCGGAAGCTGGTCTTGCCCATGTCGCCCAACTGCTGGGCGATTTGCCTGCGGCGCTTGCGCACACAGAACATGTGCTCACTTTCCTGGCCTCCCAGACGCTGGCCGGCAGCGATGAGCCGGTGCGCGTCTACCTGCACTGTTACCAGGTACTGCATGCGTGCGGCGATCCGCGAGCGCAGACCGTGTTGACCACTGCCTATCGGTTCATCGAGCAGCGCGCTGCCCAACTCGATCCGGTCGCCAGCCGCCGCTATCTCACCGCGGTGGCGGCCAACCGCCAGATCATGGAACTCTGGCAGGAGTCGATGACGCGCGCCAGTTGACCGCAACACGCAACACGTAACACGCACAGCAACCAATGAAGCGATTGGACAAATCGCTCCACAAAAACGATCAGCCTATACTCAGATACTGTAGAAACCAGTAGTTTTCGCAACGACGCAAACACAATCCGCAGATTACGCAGATTTGACGTCTGCCATCTGCGAAAATCTGCGCAATCTGCGGATGAGCGTCTGGTGTCCCTCGTGCGGAGCATCGCTCGCAGAACTCTTGTTTTCTATCGTCCATGACTGTAGCTGCACCCACCAGCGCGAACGGGTTCGGTCAGCGCGGGGTCGGGAGAATGGTGATAGCGCGCCAGGGCTGCGTTGCTGCCGCCCATGCGGCTGCCAGCTCCGGGGGCGTGAGTGGCATCGCGAGCGCAGCGGCAGTGTCCGGGCTGCAGCGCAGTTCGACGGCGTAGGCATTCAGGGGGCGACCAGCCCGTTCAACGCGCGTGCGCAGATCGGCCAGCCCCAGCATCCCCGCGTGCAGTTCGCCGTGGAGATCGCTCACCAACCCTTTGGCCGCGCCAAAGTCCCCTTCGGCGCGACCGTCCTGCAGGCGCACCAACTGCCAGCGCCACTGCCCCCGCCCGGACTTCTGCGCCGTCGCCCAGACATTGAGCGCAAACTCTGCGGCGCTGTCCAGGCTCGTCTGGTAGAAACGATGCACGTCACGGAAGTCGCGGCTGAAGCGCGCCGCGGGCAGGTCGCGCCGCGATTGGCGGCCGTAGCCCTTGCTGCTCAGCCGCTCGTCGAGGATGGCCACCACGCCGCGGTCGCTGCTGCGGCGGATCAGCCGGCCAAAGCCCTGCTTGAGCGCCAGCGTCATCAGCGGCAGCATGTACTCGTCGAAGCTGCTGCGCCCGCCCTCTTCGATGGCGCGCATGCGCGCGCCGTGGAGCGGATCCGACGGCGTAGGAAAAGGCATCTTGTCGAGCACGACCAGGCTCAAGTCGTCGCCGGGGATGTCCAACCCTTCCCAGAACGAGCGCGTGGCGAGGAGCACGCTGTTGGGCGTCTCTTTGAACCAGGCGACCAGCGCATCGCGCGGCGCGTCCCCCTGGGCGCGCAACGGCCAGACCACGCCGGCGTCGGTCGCTTGCAGCCGGTCGCTGACTTGCTGCAAGCCGCTCCAACTGGTGAAGAGACAGAGCGCCCGCCCGCGGCTCACCTCCAGCAGCCGCTCGACTTCGGCGGCCACCGCATCGTAGTAGTTGGACGCCTCGCGGAAATTGTAGGCGGGCAGCGCCGGCTGGTAGAGCAGCGCCTGCTGCGGATAGTCGAAGACGGCGGGCAGGACGCGCTCCTCGCCCGCACTGCGGATGCCACAGCGAGCGCGATAGTGGGCGAAGCCGCCGGCTGTGGCCAGCGTGGCGCTGGTGCAGATCACCGTGCGCTTGATCTCTTTGTCGTTCTCGTCCACCGGATGGAACAGGTAGCGGGCGAGCAGATCGGCCGGGTTGATCGGTGCGGCATGCACCTCCAGCGTCACGCTGCGCCGTTCGCTGGCGCGCACCGCGTAGCGCACGAACGCGTCATCGTGGCGGCTGGCGCCGATGCGCTGGAGCTTGTTCGCCGTGCTGTTGACCAGTTCCATCGTCAACTCATAATAGCGGAACTTCTCCGCCAGGTCGGTGTCGGGGCGCTTCCCCGCTTGCGCGGCCTGTTCCACCGCGCTCTTGTACGGATGCTTCTGCTTTAGTTCCTGTCCCAGTTTGCCCAGGCGCGCGCCGAGGCTGAGCACGGCTTCCACGTCGCCGTCGATCTTGAACGAACTGTCGCGGCTGAGATCCGAAATCGCCCGAAAAGCCAGCGCGTTCATGTGGCGAATCTGGTCCAGTTCGTGGTCACCCACATGCTCCTTGAGGACGGCGCGCTGCAAGAGCTGCTCTACGACAAAGTCGCTGACCACGGTCTCGTAGACGGAGGTGGCGATCTGTTCCAGGTGGTGCGCCTCGTCGATGACGTACAGGCTGGCCGGCGGCAGAATGCGCTGACCGGCGAAGCCCAGTTCCAGGGCGTTGAGCAGCAGGTGATGGTTGGTCACCAGGATTTGGGCTTCCGCGGCGGCGTCGCGCATGCGGTTGACCCAACAATCGTCCTCGTAATAGATGCAGTCGGTGTGGAGACAGTCGTCGGGGAAGCTGACGATGCGCGGGCGCAGGTCGCCGCTGAGCAGGAAAGGGAGTTCATCGACATCGCCGGTTTCGGTTTCATCCAACCAACGGCGCATCTGTGTCACCTGGTTGTCGGCGCGGTCGTAAAGTTCGATGTAGCGCTGTTCCTGAAGTTCTTTGTGCCACTTGAGGGTGCAGACAAAGTTGCTGCGTCCTTTGACGACCACGGCCGGCGCATCCGTGCCCAGCACCTGGCGCAGAAAGGGGATGTCCTTCTGGAACAACTGGCTTTGCAGCGATTTGTTGGCGGTGGAGACGACCACGGTCTGGCCGCTGAGGATGGCCGGCGCCAGATAGGCGATGGACTTGCCGGTGCCGGTGGGCGCCTCGATCAGCGCGTGCTGGCCACTGAGGATGGCGCGCTTGACAGCCTCGGCCATCTCGATCTGGCTGGGGCGCGTTTCGTAGCCGTAGAGCTGCGCAGCGAGCGCGCCATTGGGGCCAAAGAGTTCCGTGAGGTTGCAGCTTTCCAGCAACGAGCGTCGCACCGGGCGCGGCGCATCACGCAGGGGCGCCGGCGCATCATCGTCGATCCAGGGTTCGTAGATCGGTTCGTCATCGGCCCCAGCAGAGCGGGGTGACTGGCGTGGGCTAGACATGGGTGCATCATAGCACATTTGTGCGGTTGCGCAAATCAAAAAAAGCGGGTTGGAGACTCTCCAACCCGCTTTCGATCTTCCCTTGTGCGGCAGTGCGTCGTTGCACGGCCACCTGGCTGATAAGTCCGTCAATCAAGGTTCTTTCGTCTGAGCGCCTGAGAGTTGATCGACGAGTTCATGGTAAAGCTTACTGTGGCGCTAGGATCACAGTGCTGATAGCGTGAATGACACCGTTGCTAGCCGGGATATCTGTGGTCAAGACTTCCGCGCCATTGATAAAGACCTTGCCATTCCTAATTTCAAAGGTCACCGATTCGCCTTGCAATGTGGTGGCCGTCAGGCCATCAGTGATGTCGGCAGCTAGCAGCCTTTCGTTCAAAATCATATAGCGCAGGTGCTCAGGCAAGTTGGCTGCCGCCACCAGTCCATCAATG
>JAPKMV010001089.1 GCA_026645635.1 Caldilineaceae bacterium | reverse complement strand
CAGCCAACCGGTTGACTTGATCACCTTCCCAGCGTGGCGCTGGCAGACCGGCGACGCCGACGCCATCCTCTACCATGAGCGAGTCGCCCCCATCGCCGATCTTGCCGGTCTGTCAACCTATCTGGCCGAAACTGGCGCGGCTGTCCAGTGGCTGAGCGAAGCGCAACCAGAAGTGCCTTCGTTGTTCAGCTTCGCACCGCCGGGCGCAACCCCGCCGGAGGCGCTGGCCACCTGGTTTGCAGCCTGGTCGAAATTTGGCGCGCCCCTGCTGCCGGCCGGCAACAGCAGCCCGGATCTACCGGGCGCGCTGAGCATTGCCCCGCGCTACACGGGTCTGGCCACTGCCGGCAAGGACGCCAGCTCTATCGCGGCGGCGCTATGGGCGCGGCGCGGTTGGATTACCAGCACCCCTGGCCAATGGCTCACGCTGCGCGTCGACGCCCCCGACGGCCAGACGCACTGGATGGGCAGCCAGATCGCCGCCAGCAACCGGATCGTCGTGCACGTCGAATACGGCGACCGCCGCGGCGAGCCAGCCGCCTTGGCGCTCTGGCAGGATGGTCGCCCGATTCGTCAGCTTGCTTTGCCTGTCGCCGGTGGCGCGTGGATGGTGGATGCGCCCGCCGTGCCCGGCAGCACACTGGTCGTCGTGGCGACCCAGGCAGACGGCGACTGGGCGGTGACGGCGCCGATCATGGTCGCGGTGGGCGGGCGCGGTACGGTGCTGATCAACGAGGTGCTGCCCGCCCCGCGCAACGATCTCAACCAGGACGGCGTGGTGGACAGCGAGGATGAGTTCATCGAGCTGTTCAACCCCGGCGCGGAGCCAGTCTCTTTGGCGGGCTGGCAACTGAGCGACGCCCAGGGTGACGCCACCCCGACCCGCCGCTTTACCTTCGGCCCCGGGCGCTTCATCGCCGGCGGCGAGCGCCTGCTGCTCTGGCGGCGTGAGACGCGCATCAGCCTCGACAATGCGGTGGACTCGCTCCGGTTGCTCGACGCGGCTGGCGCCGTGCGCGATGCCACCAGTTGGGACGAAAGCCTGCCGCGCGGGCGCACGATGGCGCGCGTGCCGGACGGTCAAACCTGGCTCAAGGGCGCCGCGGCGACACCCGGCGAGCCAAATCGCCCCGCCGGCCCGGACGACATCTTCGACCCCAGCCCGTGGCCAACGCCGACGCCTCGGCCGCCGGGTGGCGTCGGCTCGGCGCGTCCACCCGACATCCCCACGCTGGAGCCGTCGCACGGTCAGGCCGGCGGGCCGCCGGCGTCGGTGGCGCAGTCGAAGTTGGCGGGGTTGAAGTCGTGGGTGGAGTTCTTCGCCGTGGTGACGGCGCCGCCAGGCCTTTTCAACGGCACGATCTATGTGGCAGACCCTGCGGGCGACGGCGCCACAGCAGGCATCGGCGTCAATGTCTATCTGCGTCGCGGCGAATTCCCGCCGCTGCAGGAGGGCGACCGGGTGCGCGTGCGCGGCCGTTTCGACACCTTCCGCGGGGAGATGGAACTGGTGCTGGAGAGCGTGGATCAGATCTGGCCGATGACGCCAGGCGCGCCGCTGCGTCCGCTGCCGGTGACGGTGGCCGACATCGGCGAGGCGCTGGAAGGGCGGCTCGTCACCTTCCACGGTGTGGTCTCCGGCTGGCAGGGCGACAGCATTCTGCTGGTGGACCCGGCGCAGCCCGACATCCCGGC
>JAPKMV010001088.1 GCA_026645635.1 Caldilineaceae bacterium | reverse complement strand
CGCGGCAACTGGCCGAGATGAGCGTGTACTTCTCAGCGGTCGGCGCATCATCTTGGGCGAAGGCAGCGGCGGGAGCGACGGTGCCAACGAGCAGCGCTGCCAACGTGAGACTGACCAACCATTTCTGCAGGGTTTTCTTCATTTTGTCCGATTCCTCATCTTTGGTGCTCCAGCGCGTGGAGCTGACTCACTCACATAGATTGCTGCGCCACGCTCCGACGCCGGCGCCCGCGGTTTGCTTCCTCATCGTTATTCTATAACACAATCCCGCAGAACCCGTTGCACGGCCTCGAAATATAAAACAGATAGGGCAGCGTCGCCAGGTTGTCTTTGACGTGTGGTTGAGGCAAAATTGGACAAAGCAAGGAGGGGCAAGTTGGGAAGGCGGCAAGACGAGCAGATACTCCAGCCACGCCACAGCCGTGCGATGCGCCCCTCCACCACCCTCCACCAGGACCGAAGGAGCCGACCATGCTGATTCTTGCCCGCCACGATGTCGAACAAGTGCTGACCATGCCCGCCACGATCGACGCGGTGGCCGAAGCCTTCCGCCAACTGGCCGCCGGCGCGGTGACGATGCCGCAACGGCTGGCGACGCCGGTGACGCCTCACAACGGCATTCACCTGGCCATGCCTGCGTTCGTCGCCGGCGAACCGGGCGCGCTCACAATCAAGGTGGTAACGGTCTTCAACGACAACCCGCGGCGGGGCGAACCGACGATCCAGGGGGTAGTGCTGGTGCATGACCCGCAGACCGGCAAGCCGCTGGCGCTGATGGACGCCGAGCACCTCACCGCCATGCGCACCGGCGCGGCCAGCGGCGTGGCGACGCAGCAGCTCGCCCGGCCCGACGCGACGACGGCCACGATCTTCGGCGCGGGCGCGCAGGCCATTACCCAGCTTGAAGCGGTCTGCGCGGTGCGCCCGATCCGCCAGGCGTTCGTCTGCAGCCGCGAAGGCGCCGAAGCCTATGCCGAACGCATGACCACACGGCTGGGCATTCCGGTCACAGTGCTCACCGATGCCCGCGCTGCGGTGGAGGCCGCCGACGTGCTCTGCACGGCGACCAACAGCATGACACCGCTCTTCGACGGCGCATGGCTGCGTCCCGGCACGCACATCAACGCCATCGGCGGCTATCAGCGCACCATGCGCGAACTGGACACGACCACCATGCAGCGCAGCCGCGTCTTTGTGGATGGACGCCAGGCTGCGCTGGCCGAGGCGGGCGAGATCATCATCCCCACACAGGAGGGTCTCTACTCGCCCGACCAGGTGGCCGGCGAGATCGGCGACCTGCTGCTGGGGCGCATCACCGGGCGCACAACGCCCGACGAGATCACCGTGTTCAAGACAGTGGGCATGGCCGTGCAGGACGCAGTCACTGCGCCGCTGGCGCTGCGGCTGGCACAGGCGCTTGGGTTGGGCGTGGAGGTTTCGCTCTAGATGCCCGACGCCCAACATACCTTCCAGTAAACAATACAGCATGTGACCGATGCGCCGACAACTTGAGTGTGCTACGATCGCGCTGGCTGTCGTTCAGTCGCCAGCGGCGAAGCGCCGTTGCACCACCTCGCCAGCCTGGAGTTGAGCCAAGCGACCGCAACTCCCCGCAATCACCAATTTCGACCGTACACCGCTGCTGCGGCTCACGCGAGACACCGCCCTGTACGACCGATGACACCCGGCAGCATCC
>JAPKMV010001087.1 GCA_026645635.1 Caldilineaceae bacterium | reverse complement strand
GTAGACTTTATGGGTGATACCGAATCTCACGCAAAGGCGCAAAGACGCCAGGAGAAACCCCTTTGCGGCTTTGCGTCTTTGCGTGACAATAGACTATTCCCGATAAAGTCAAGTGAACATAGCGGGCTGTCATCGCCCCTCGCATCTCGCCCCTCGCCCCTTTTTTGGAACGAGACTCAGTCAATCGGAATGAGCGCATCGGCCCACCAGGCGGGCGGCGGCGCCAGGGCCGGCGTGAAGGGCGCGCGCGGCTGCCCTGGGATCGGCGCCACCTGGTCGCTCACGTTGGCCTGGCGTGCGACCACAGCTTCCTTTGTCACGTTGAAGACCGTCAGGTCCTGGGTCTGGACCACAGGGCCATCATAGACCGTGCGCAGCTCGGCGAAGATCATGGGGACGATCTGGGGCGCCAGCATCGGCGTGTGCCAGAGCGCGGCCATGCGCGGCTTCACCAGCCCGAACACCTTGCCCGCGGCTTTCGGCGCCGTGTGCGCGGCATTGAGCGCCATCGTCGCCCGCTCGATGGAGAGACCCGAGGCGGCCGCCAGCGCTGCGGCAGGCGGGAAGCACTCGTGGATCAGCAGGTCGACGTTGCCTTTGCTGGCATACACCAGCGGCCAGCCGGCGCGCGTGTCACCGGAGTGGACAACCGTCAGACCGGCGAAGTCGATGCGGTAGCCGACGGCGCCGCTCAGCGCATGGATGACGGGAAACGAGGTGATCTTGACGCCGTTCTCTTCGTAGATGACCGCGGTCTGGCTGAAGTGAAATTCGTTCACCACGATTTTCAGGCTTGCTGGGTTGATGGCGCCACCCGCGGCGGCAGTATCCCACGCCAGCGCCTCCTCGATGGCCTCGACAAAGTGGCGTGTGCCGAGGCGCGGCTCGGTCCCGCTGGGGCCCCACACCCTGACTGGCCCGTCCGCACGTCCCACCTTCGAGAAGCTGCCGGAGATCGTAATCAGGTCGGCCATGTGGTCGGCGTGCAGGTGGGTCAGGAAGAGCTTGTCCAGTAAGTTGACGGGCAGCTTCAGGCTGCCGTAGTTGGCGATGGAGCCGCTGCCGGCGTCGAACAGCAGGAGGTCGCGTTCCGGGTTGCCGACCTCGACCAGGATGCTGCCCGAGGCCTGGGCGCGCGTTACCCAGGGGTTGCCGCTGCCCAGCACCGTGATCCGCAGCTCGCCGTCCTCGAGCGGCTCTGCGCCGGGGACATACATCTCGGCGTACTCCCGTCGCGGCGTCCCGACGATCGGCGTCGTGGTGATGGCTCTTGTTCCGCCGGCATACGTCGGCGGCGGCAGGGATGTGGGATCGTTGTTTGTCATATTCGTTCTCCTATCGTAGCTGAGAGTTTGTTTGAAAAGCCACCCACTTCAACGCAGAGGCGCAGAGATGCAGAGAAACGCAGAAAATTCTTCTCTGCGAACCTCTGCGCCTCCGCGTCTCTGCGTCAGATGGACTTCACAAACAGTCTCTACCGATGTACTGCGGCAGCAGATCAAACTGCTGCCGCAGTTCCGACGCTGCATCAGCCGTTACTGGCCGGCGCGCGCCTGCATTGCCTCGCCTGCCGCTGCCGCCGCTTCGCCTTTGCCGATCTCTTCGGCGCCGGCGGCGATCTCAGCCACCCCGGCTCGGGCCGCATCTCGGGCAACTGCGCCTGCCGCGATCGCGGTCGCCGCTTCGTCGATGCCCCG
>JAPKMV010001086.1 GCA_026645635.1 Caldilineaceae bacterium | reverse complement strand
TACCAGATTGTCGTCATCAACGACGGGCCGAGCGACGCGCAGAATGTTGTCGTCACCGACACGCTGCCGGTGAGCACGACCTACGCAGGCGGCGATGCGGCCTGCGCAGCGAATGGCGACACGGTAACTTGTGCCGTTGGGACGCTGGCGGCAGGTGCAACGCGCACGCTGCTGGTGCAGGTGAATGTGAACTCGCACATCCCGGCGGGCACGGTTATCACGAATAGCGTGGTGGCGAGCAGCCCGACGGCGGCGCTGACGACCACGGCGACGGCCACCAACACGGTGGCGCAGCCGGCGGACGGGGTGGCGGATGTGCAGATCGCCAAGCACGGCTCATCGACCGTGACCGCAGGCGAGCGTATCACCTACACGCTGGTGGTGACTAACATCGGCCCCGCGCCTGCGCAGGACGTCCAGATCGTGGACGCGCTGCCTGCGGGCGTGAGCCTGGTGAGCGCGACTACCAGCCAGGGAACCTGCGCCGCAGCAGTGAACTGCCAACTGGGCGGCCTGGCGCTGAATGCCACGGCGACAGTGACCATCGTCGGCCTGGTGGACAGCGCAGCCGTGAGCGGAACGACGTTGACAAACCTGGCGCAGGTGAACAGCGCCAACGAAGACCCGGCCACCGCCAACAACACGGCCACAGCCACGACGACAGTCGAGCAACTCTCGCGCGTGGCGATGAGCAAGCACGCTACACCGCTAACGGCGACCGCAGGCAGCGAGCTGGTCTACCAGATCGTCGTCACCAACGCCGGGCCGAGCGTGGCCAGCGGCGTGGTGGTGAGCGATGCGCTGCCGGCGGGCTTCACGGCGACGAGCATCAGCAGCAGCCAGGGCAACTGCAGCAGCCTGCCGTGCGCCGTGGGCGACATCGCCGCAGGTGCGACAGTGGTGGTCACCATTCGTGGCACGGTGGAGAGCGACGTCACTGGTGGTCTGGTCAACAGCGCCAGCCTGACGGCGACAACGCCGCTCACCGGTACAACCAGCACAACGCTGACCACGCCGGTGGCGACGAGCGCCGACCTCTCCCTGGTGCTGGCGAGCACGCCGACGAGCATCGCCGGGACGACGGCGGTGGTGACAGCCACGGTGACGAACGCCGGGCCGAGTGGCGCGCTGGGCACGGTGGTAACCATCACCCTGCCGGCGGGTGCAACGTTCGACAGTGGGAACCTGCCTTCTGGCTGGTTTGCCACGGACAACGGCGACGGCACGGTGACGCTGACGACAACCAACGTGTTGGCGCCGAACGAGAGCGTCGTCCTGCCGGTGACGGTGGATATTGCCTCCGGCGTGGTTCCGGGCACGAGCCTGGAGTTCGGCGGCGTCGTGGGTTCTGCGACCAGCGATCCTGACCTGTCGAACAACGCTGGCAGCAGCGACACGAGCGTGGTGAGTTCGGCGGCGCTGGGCATCCGCAAGACGAGCGACCCGGCGACGGTGAATGCCGGCGAACTGGTGACCTACACCATCACCATCACGAACAACGGGCCGAGCGACGCCCGCTTCGTGGACGTCAAGGAGCAACTGCCGAATGGCTTGACGCTGCAAAGCATCACCGCCAGCGACGGCGGCGCGTGCGCAGGGACGCTGTGCCAGTTCGGCACAATCACGCAACACGCAACACGCAGCGTCACAGTGGTAGCGTTGGTCAACAGCGACATGACCGGCGTGGTGACGAACAC
>JAPKMV010001085.1 GCA_026645635.1 Caldilineaceae bacterium | reverse complement strand
TGGTATTTGGCCAGGGCGAACGCGGCCATGCTGTTGATGAGCAGGGTGATGATGGTGGCCGCTACGGTGACGACCACGCTGTTGCGCAGATAGACCAGGAAGTTGAACCGTTCCAGCGGTTCCGTGTAGTTCTCCCAGGCCAGGCGCAGCTCGCGCACCTCGGTGCGGTCGTTGATGCTGACGCGGATCAGCTCGCCGGGGTTGGCCGGATCCACCATTTGCCCTTCCAGGCCGACGCGACGCACCTGGGCAAGCTGGCGTACAGTGCCGTCGGCCATCGTCACGTCGTAGAGGGGCAGCGGTTCGGCATAGCCCTCCACTGGGACGGCCTGCTGGTTGTAGGGCAACAGGTCGGGCGGGAAGCGCAGCAGCCCCGCCTGCGTCTTGAACGACGAGATCACCAGCCACAACACCGGCAGGAACATGATGATCGTGCCGAGCAGCAGATAGACATAGGTGAATATGTCGCTCCAATCGAGTCGTCCCCGTCCCCGGGTCCGGGTGAGAAATTCACCGACGCCTGTCATGAATGCCTCCAGATGAGAATTGTTGCGTGTTGCGTGGCGACGGACGCATCACGCAATGTCCGATTGTCGTCCCGCCCTAAGCTGAATCAACGTCAGCACGAGCAGGATCACGCCCAGCACCACCGACGCCGCCGATGCCAGGCCGTACTGCTGGATCTGGTTGGCGAAGGCTGTCTCGTAGATGTACTGCACGACGTAGATCGTGGCCGAGCCGGGGCCGCCACCGGTGAGCACCCACACCTGGTCGAAGACCTGCACGGCGCGGATCACCGCCAGCACCACGACGACGAGCAGCGTCGGCATGAGCAGCGGCAGGGTGATGCCCTGGAAACTCTGCCAGCGGTTGGCGCCGTCCATGTCCGCGGCTTCGTACATGTCTCTGGGGATCGACTGCAAACCCGCCAGCAGGATCAGCGTGTAGAAGCCCATCTGCGCCCAGATGCTGATAAAAATCACCCAGAAGATCGCCCAGTTGGCGTTGAGAAAGAAGACGACGCGCTCCAGACCCAGGCTCACCAGCGCGGCGTTGATCAGCCCGTCGCGCTGCAAAATCCACTTCCAGATCAGCGCCACCACTACGGGCGAGAGCAGCACGGGGTAGAAGAAGACGCTGCGAAAGAAGGCGCGCCCGGCAATGGAGCGGTTGAGCACTACGGCTGTCAGCATCGACAACGCAACCATGCCGCCAACTTGGAAGATCACGAAGAAGACCGTGTTGTAGAGGCCGCGCCAGAAGCGATCTTCGCGGCAGGAGTTGGGATCCAGGAAGTTGGCGCAGGTGAAAATCTGCTGATAGTTCTGCGCGCCGACAAAGGGCCGGTTCTGAGGAAAGAGCGCGGTGCCGCCTGTAAACGAATAGTAGATGTTGAGCAGCATCGGGAAGAGGACGAAGATGCCGAAGATGAGCAGGTTGGGCAGCACGAAGAAGTAGGCCATATTCTTCATGGTGATCCAACGCTGCAGCGGTTCGGCGATCCAGCCGAGCGCGGTCATGACGCCGGCGTAAATCATGTAGAAAAAGGCGCCAACGCGTTCGCCAAAGCTCATGCGCTCTGGCGGCAGCGCAGGCGCCTGCCGTGCCTTTGCGGTCATCGGGCCTCCGTCAAGACCAGGATGGGTCGGTCTCCTCCAGAGAACGGCGGATTACAGCAACCTGGGTGGCCGGGCGTTCT
>JAPKMV010001084.1 GCA_026645635.1 Caldilineaceae bacterium | reverse complement strand
ATAGCGCAGCCCGCTCAGGTCGAAGTTCTCGCCGATGTTGGTGCCCAGCGCCGTGATCAGCGCCTGGATCTCTTTGTTGGCCAGCGCCTTGTCGAGGCTGGTCTTCTCGATGTTGAGAATCTTGCCGCGCAGGGGCAGGATCGCCTGGAAGCGGCGGTCGCGGCCTTGCTTGGCGGTGCCACCGGCGCTGTCACCTTCGACGATGTAGAGTTCCGATTCCTTCGGGTCGCGGCTGGAGCAGTCGGCCAGCTTGCCGGGCAGGGTGAGGCTCTCCAGCGCGCTCTTGCGGATCACCAGGTCGCGCGCTTTTTTGGCGGCCTCGCGCGCACGGAAGGCGGTGCGGCACTTCTCGATCACCGCGCGCGCCTCACGGGGATTCTCTTCCATCCAGCGGCCCATCGCCTCGACGATGGCGGTTTCCACGTGGTAGCGCACCTCGTTGTTGAGCAGCTTGAGCTTGTTCTGCCCTTCAAACTGCGGCTCGACTACCTTGACGCTGATGATGGCGGTCATGCCCTGGCGGGTGTCATCGCCGGTGAAGTTCTCTTCCTTCTCCTTGATGATGCCCTGTTTGCGCGCATAGTCGTTGATCAGCCGCGTGACTGCGGTGCGCAGACCGGTGAGGTGCGTACCGCCGTCGGGCGTGTTGATCGTGTTAGCGAAGGCAAAGACCGATTCCGAGAAGCTGTCGGTGTATTGAATCGCAGCCTCGACCTGAGTCGTCTCCACCTCCTGCTCGATGTAGATCGGCTCGTTGACCACTTCGCGGTTCTTGTTGAGGTAGCGCACGAAGGATTTGACGCCGCCCTCGAAGTGAAAGTTGGTCTCGCGGTGAGGCGTGACGCGCTCATCGACAAAGCCGATGTCGATGCCGCGGGTGAGGAACGCCATCTCGCGGAAGCGCGTCGCCAGCGTGTGCCAGTTGTAGTCGAGCACCTGGAAGATCGTGTCATCGCGCATAAAGGTCTGGATCGTGCCGGTGCGGTTCGGGTCGCTCTCGCCGATCACCTCGACATCGGTCACCGGTACGCCGCGCTCGAAGCGCTGGCGGTAGAGCTTGCCGTCGCGCATGACCTTCGTCTCCATCCAGGTGCTCAGCGCGTTGACAGCGCTGACGCCGACGCCGTGGAGACCGCCGGAGACCTTGTAGCCGCCGCCGCCGAACTTGCCGCCGGCGTGGAGCTTGGTCATCACCACCGTGACCGCAGGCAAGCCCGTCTGCTTTTGGATGTCCACCGGGATGCCGGCGCCGTTGTCTTCCACGCTGACGCTCTCGTCGCCATGGATGGTGATGCGGATACGGTCACAGCGCCCCTGCATCGCCTCGTCGATGGAGTTGTCCACGACTTCGTAGACCATGTGGTGCAGCGCCTTGCCGTCGGTGCCGCCGATATACATGCCGGGGCGGCGGCGCACCGCCTCCAATCCCTCCAGCACCTGGATCTGGTCGGCAGTATAAGCTACCTGCGCCGTCCTGTTGTTGATTTCGCCCAAAGTGTCCTCCCAAGCAAAGACAATTGATTGACTATGTTCCGGCGGCTTCTTGCGCTTTGAGCAGCCGCGAGCGGTAGAATACGAGCAGGGCAAGCGCCAGCCCCGTGCCGATGTAGGCGTTGACGATCAGCGCCGCCACATGCAGCCACGCCGCGTTTTGGGCAATTTGGGCAGCCAGCAGCGCAAACCCCCACCCGATCAAGGTGCTCA
>JAPKMV010001083.1 GCA_026645635.1 Caldilineaceae bacterium | reverse complement strand
ATCCGAGCACGAGCCGCAGCGCGGCGTTTACCTTCGTCGGGACCGGCGCCGGCTTCGAGTGCAGTCTCGACGGCGCGGCCTTCGCGGCCTGCGCCAGCCCGCAGACGTTCACCGAACTGGCTTACGGCGCACACACTTTCGCCGTGCGGGCGCGCGACGGTGCAGGGCAGGCCGGCGCCGCCGACAGCCGCACCTGGACGATAGTCAACGCTGCGCCGGCGGCATCCAGCCCAGCGCCAGTGGCGTCTACACCGTGGGCAACCTGGCGCCCAACTACCTCCAGATTGTCAAGACCGGCAGCGGTGCACCGATCCTGGGGTGGGCGGAATTCAGCGACAACCCATGCCCTGCCACGGCACTGAGCGGCGTCCCGATCTCGCCTTACGTGGATGTGATGGCGAAGGCGGCCACGAGCGCGGACACCATCGTGGTCTCGCTCCGCTACACCGACGTCGTCGAGGCAGCGCGGCTGCGGCTCTTCTGGTGCAACCTGGGCGCGTGGCAGGAAATGACGGGCGCGGCAGAAATTAACAGCATCCAGGAGACGCTGACCTTTACGCTCACCGATATTAGTTCGCCCACCATCTTCCAGTTGCAGGGCACGCCGATCGTGGGGGTGAATACGGAGACGACGGCCAGCGAGGTGAGCACCTTTGCGGCGGCGCCCCTGCAAGACCGGGTGCGGCTCACCTGGCAGACCAACAGCGAACTCGGCTTCCACGGCTTCCATCTCTACCGGAGTGGAGACAGCGCCAGCCTGGGCGTCCGCCTCACCGCGGACCCGGTCTGGGCACAGGGGCCGGGTGCGTTCCAGGGTTACGCGTACAGTTTCGACGATCTGACTGAGCTTGCCCCTGGCGAAGAGCGCTTCTACTGGCTGGAGGAACTGCGCAGCGACGGCAGCGTCGAGCATCACGGGCCAGTGTTGGTGAGTGCCGGCGCCAACCGGCTCTACCTGCCGGTGGTGAGCGGGTCAGAGACGATCAGGGCGGAGGAGTAATCAGCGATCGACGCGCCGGTCGCGGCCCGGCGCGTCGATGACGCTCGCCAGTTCGCCGTGATCCAGCCAGAGCAATTCACACGCCGCGCAGGTGTCGATCACGATGTTGCCCGGCCCATAGTAGGGATGCACGTCCATCGCCCGCCCGCATTGGGGGCAGTGCAGCCGCCGCGCCAGTTGCGCGTGATCCACCGGGCGCGGCTGGGTGGGCGGCGTCGTCGCTCGGCTGCGCAGGTAGCCCACCACCGCGCCGAAGGCCAACCGATTGGCCAGCACGCCCCGGCAGCGCGGGCAGTAGGCCACCTGTGTCTCCGCCACCATCGCCGCGACAAGTTCATCGTGGCACAGTGGGCAAGCCATGCCGACCGGATTCGCCAGCACGCGCACATAGTCGTCATTTGGCGCCGGGAAATGGAACGTTGTGCAGTAGGCGCAGGTGAAATAGCCGCGCCCGGCAACCGGTGTCATGGGTGCGCCGCAGTTTGGGCAATTCATGGTTTGGCCGATTGATCCCTGCGTTGGTTGGTCAATTGGGCGTGCATGGCGCTATTATAACTCACGCTAGGGTCAGGTGAGTGGGTGAGAGGGTGAAAGCGTGATGGGATACCGCAAGAACGAGGTGGGTGGCTGGCGTGGATTGGCGATAGTCGTACTGGTGGTGACCGCCGTAGCGCTGCTGGCGGGCTGCTCGTCGGCGACGGCCAG
>JAPKMV010001082.1 GCA_026645635.1 Caldilineaceae bacterium | reverse complement strand
TGCCCGGCTTCTGCGACGCCCACATCCATCTCTCGACCTGGGCGCTGGCCCGCCGCGAGGTGCAGATCGCTGACACACGTTCACTAGATGAACTGCTGGCGCGGGTGGCGGCCGCGGCGGTAGATCTGCCGCCGGGCCAATGGATCGTCGGGCGCGGCTGGAACGAGAGCCGCTGGGGCGAGACCGACTTCCCCACCGCCGCGAACCTCGATGCGGTCACCGGCACCGACCGCCCCGCCATTCTCTACCGCAGCGACCTGCACAGCGCGGTGGTGAATAGCGCCGCGCTGCGGTTGGCCGGCGTCGATGCGCACACCGTCAGCCCGCCCGGCGGCGTCATCGACCGCGATGCTGCCGGGCGCCCTACCGGATTTCTACGCGAACTGGCCATCGATTTGGTGAGTCGCCATATCCCGCTCCCAGACCAGGCGGAACGGCTCGCCGCGCTGCGCGACGGTGTGGCGGAACTGCACCGCCTGGGCATCACGGCCGTCCACGCGCAGCGCATCAAAGAGGGCACGGACGGGGCGCGGGAGTGGTCCGACTTGTTGCGACTACGCGAAAACGGCGAGCTGCGCCTGCGCGTGAGCTGCAATATCGCCGCCCACGACCTGCCCCACCTGGCGACGCTGGGGCTGCGCACCGGCTTTGGCGACGACCGGCTGCGCCTCGGCCATGTCAAGGTCTTCAGCGACGGCAGCCTGGGCAGCCGCACCGCATGGATGCTGGAACCTTTCGCAAAACTGGCGCCTGACGAGGCAAACAATTCCGGCGTCGCGGTGACGCCGCCAGCGCAGATGACCGCCGAGTTTCGCGCCGCCACGCTGGCCGGCTTTCCGATCAGCGTCCACGCCATCGGCGACCGTGCCAACCGTGTCGTGCTCGACATCTTCGAGGAACTGGCCGGCAGCGGGCTGAAGCCGCCGCTGCCCCATCGCATCGAACACGTGCAGATCCTCAACCCGGCGGACTGGCCGCGGCTGGCCGCGCTGAACATCACCGCCAGCGTCCAGCCGATCCACGCGCTGGATGACATGGACACGGCCGACCTGTTCCTGGGGGAGCGCACGGCCCACATCTATGCATTTCGCTCGCTGCTGGATTCAGGCGCGCTGCTGGCCTTCGGCTCCGACGCGCCGGTGGCCGACGCCAATCCCTTCATTGGGCTGCACGCGGCGGTGGTGCGCCAGCGCCCGGCGAACCTGCCCGCGCCGGCCTGGCACGGCGAGCAGCGCCTCAGCATGGCCGAAGCTGTCTACGCCTACACGCTAGGCGCCGCCCGCGCCGCAGGCTGGGACCGGGAGATCGGCAGCCTGACGCCGGGCAAACTGGCCGACCTGATCGTGCTCGACCGCGACATCTTCGCCCTCGCCGCACAGGACGATCCAGGCGCGGCCATTGCGGAGACGCAGGTGCGCATGACGGTGTTTGGCGGCGAAATTGTGAGAGGGTGATGAGGTGATGAGGTGAGCGGGTGAGGGGGTGAGAATTTCCCCCCTCACCCGCTCACCCTCTCACCCCCTCAGCTTCCCGGCGCCTGGCGCACGAACAACGGCAGGGTGGCGGCTTCTTCGCCGTCAACCATCAGGTTGACGGAGTATTCGCCGTAGTGCTCGAAGCGCAGGCCGTGAATGTTGAGGACGATGTTCGCCACGGCGGAGCCATCTTCGGGGCGGACGTTGACCTGAATCTTGCCGTCGACGGG
>JAPKMV010001081.1 GCA_026645635.1 Caldilineaceae bacterium | reverse complement strand
CCGACCGACCGCCTCGACGAGGCCGATGTGGTCGTGCTCAACACCTGCGTCGTGCGCCAGAGCGCCGAAGACAAGGCCATCGGCAAACTGGGCAACCTCAAGCCCTGGAAGAAACAGAAACCGGATCGCACCGTGGCCCTGATGGGCTGCATGGTGGGCGTCAAGCCCAGCCCACAACTGTTGGCCGCCTACCCTTATGTTGACGTCTTCATGGCGCCCAGCGAATCGACGCCGCTGGTCAACCACCTGCGCCAGGCCGAGATTGACGCAGAGATGGCGGCCATCGAGCGGGAGCAGCTCCGCCGCCGCTATCAGATTCAGGACGAGGTGCAGCCCGCCGGCACGGTGCAGTCGATCAAGCACCTGGCGCTGAGCGGCGAGGCGCCGGTGGCCGCGCACGTGCCCATCGTCTACGGCTGCTCCCACGCCTGCACCTTCTGCATCATTCCCTTCCGCCGTGGGGTGGAACGCAGCCGCCCGCTGGACGAGATCGTCGCGGAGGTGCGCGGCCTGGTCGCCCAGGGCGTGCGCGAGGTGACGCTGCTCGGCCAGATCGTGGATCGCTACGGCTATGACTGGCGCGGGGAGTTGGGGAACAGTGAGCGGGTGAAGGCGTATGATGGCGAACAGCAATTGTCAATTGGTAATGGTCAATTGCCAATTGTCAATGACTCTCCCCGCGACGAGAATGGATCGCCCACGCGCGCAACTGCATTAACAATTGACAATCAACAATTGACAATTGACAATTCGTTGGATTTGGCTGACCTCCTCCGCGCGGTCCACACCATCGACGGCCTCTGGCGCATTCGCTTCCTCACCAGCCACCCCAACTACATGACCGACCGCATCCTGGAGGCGGTGCGCGACCTCCCAAAGGTCTGCCCGCACATCGAGGCGCCGATCCAGGCAGGGGACGACGACGTGCTGGCGAACATGAAGCGTGGCTATACGAATGCCGAGTATCGCGCGCTGATCGAGCGCATTCGGGCGATCATCCCCGACGTGGCGATCAACACCGACATCATCGTCGGCTTTTGCGGCGAGACGGAGGCCCAATTCGAGCGTACCGCGGAGGTCGTGCGCGATCTCAAGTTCGACAAGGTGCACCTGGCGCGCTATAGCCCGCGCCCCGGCACGGTCTCCGAACGGCGCATGACCGACGACGTGCCCGAATCCGAAAAAGTGCGCCGGCACAAAGTGCTCGAGACGCTGCAAGAAGCGGTGAGCACGGAGATCAACGCCCGCTTCCTCGGTGAAATCGTCGAGGTGCTGGTGGAAGACCAACACAAGGGCAAGTGGCGCGGGCGCAATCGCCAGAACAAGCTGGTCTTTATCGAAAGCAACCTGCCGCTGCGTGGGCGGCTCGTCGAGGCGCAGATCACCTGGACCGGGCCGTGGTCGATGCAGGGGCGCTTCGTGCGCGATGTGTCGCCGCTGCCGGACAAGGTGCAGGCGCCGCGTCAGACTTTTTCCATCAACCTCGCCCCACTTGCCTGAGAGTCTGTTTGTAAAGTCGCCCACTTCAACGCAGAGGCGCAGAGATGCAGAGAAACGCAGAGAAACTGCCACAGAATCGCACAGTTTTCTCTCTCTGCGAGCCTCTGCGACTCCGCGCCTCTGCGTCAAAGGGATCTTCACAAACAGCGTCTGAGAGGCTAATCCAAACAACACAGAAGGGCCGTCCGCAATCGCATGAATAAGCA
>JAPKMV010001080.1 GCA_026645635.1 Caldilineaceae bacterium | reverse complement strand
TAGCCGCAGCCAGCCGAGCGCCTTGGAATCAATTCCAGGCTGAAAGCTCAAGTCCACTACAAGTGGACTGCAGCCAGCATCAGCCACATTGCGCAAATGTTACTGCAATACACACGGCCTTTCGCAACATGATCATGCCCTAACACAGTGACCTTCAGGGATGGTGTTGCGGGTTGCGTCTCTCCGTGCAATACAAACACGTAACACGCAACACGATCATGCCAGGTCGCGGCGGCTGAAGAGGAACGCTGCCAGCGCGGTGGCAGCCACCGTCCACACCAGGAGCACGGCCAGGCCAAGCCAGTCCATCTGCCCGGTCGCCACGATCTCCTGCGGGAAATAGTAGTGCCACGGGTTGAGCCAGGCCAGCGGCGACTCCGCCACCGCGGGGATCACGTCCAGCACAAACGCAACGAGCGTCCACGCCGAGGTCAACCCACCGGCCAGCGCCGTGCGGCTCGTCACGCTGGAAATGACCAGCGCGCCCGCGCCCAACGCAGAAAACAGCCCCCAGGCCATGGGCGCAATCAGCAAGTAGCGCGCCAGCGGGATCGGTTCATCGACGGCCGCAGCAACGCCCAGCGCCATGCCCACCCAACCCGCTGCCACCAGACAGGCGGCGCCCAGCACCATCTCCAGGCTCTTCCCAGCCACCAGCGTCCAGCGCGGCAGCGGCCGGCTCAGGATCAGGTAAATCGAGCCGCGGTCGATCTCGCCGGCCAGTGCGTCCGTCGCCCGGGAGACCACGAACGCCGCGCCCAGCCCCAGGAAGACCGGATGAAACCAACTGAAGGCCAGGTAGTCTTGCAGCCCAAAGGCGGCCTGCAGGTTGGGAGCAATGCGCAGCAGCGTGCGCAGCCCATCCGGAAAGGTGTTGACGACGCTCTGCACCGTTTCGATGCCGCCAATCGCCGGGTAACTCAGCGCGACCTGGGCATGAAAGAAGGCCATGCCAAAGGCAAAGGCCGCCAGCGACACCCACCGGCGGCGCAGCGTCGCCCGCCAGATGCGCCCGACAAACGCCAGATTACGCATCGCCGCCCTCCCCAGCCGCTTCCTCGCGCCGGTAGTATTGCAGAAACAGTTGCTCCAACGACGGCTGCTCTACAGTCAAATCCACCAGCGGCAGCGCCGCCAGCAGCGCGGTCAGCCCATTGATGTCGCGCACCGCAAACTGCCACAGGTGCGGTCCAAGTTGGCGCAGGTCGGCCACAATGGGCGTCTGCGTCAGTCGTTCGACGGCTGCGGGCGGTGCATCGGGCGCCAGGTGCACGGTGACGCTGCGCGCGTGCGCCGCGCGCAGCGTGGCGATGGGGCTGACCGCCACCAGCCGCCCACGGCGGATCAGCGCCACGCGGTCGCAGAGTTCCTCCACCTCGCCCAGCACATGCGACGAGAAAAAGGTGGCGCCGCCGCGGGCGCGTACGTCGCGCAGAATGTCGAAGAGAGCGCGCTTGGTGAGGGGATCCAGTCCTTCGCTCGGTTCATCCAGGATCAGTAAGTCGGGGCGATGCTGCAATCCTTGCACGATGTTGATCTTCTGCCGCGTCCCGCGGGAGAGGCGTCCCATGGGCCGGCGCAGGTCGCCAGGGTCAAGCTCCAGCCGGTCGATCAGCTCGGCCTGATCCAGCGGCGGCGTCCCCTGCAAGCCGGCCAACTCTTGCAGCAGCCAGGCGCCGGTTGCCCCAGGATCGAGACCCGCCACGTCG
>JAPKMV010000107.1 GCA_026645635.1 Caldilineaceae bacterium | reverse complement strand
GGGTCGCTTCCAACGTCTGGCGATCTTCGCCACCGGGCCAGTCTTTGCGCAGCTCCGCCCCGACGCGGATCTGAGTTTTCCGTATTTGGAGATGTGGCGGTAGCTCCACACACAGCTCCCGCCCCAAATTCGTTCGCGCTGCGCACCCTTGCTATAATGGCGAGAGTCATTTTCCTGATTCAGCTTGCCGGATTTGTCTAGCACAAGGTGCGACTTCTTCTCTTGTGCGCGATAGGAGACTGGCGAAGCAATGACACAGAATGGTGGTGATCCCAGATTGCTGCACCAAATCCACGTCAAGAACCTGCTCTCGTATGGGCCGAATACGCAGCCACTGAAGCTGAACGCGCTCAATGTCCTGATTGGCCCCAACGGGTCAGGCAAGTCGAACTTGCTGGAAGCAATCGCACTGCTCCGTTCTACACCAGCAGACATGCGCGCCGTCATTCGTCGCGGGGGCGGTATTGGCGAGTGGATCTGGAAGGGAAAGGCCCAATCCGTTGCAACCATCGACATCGTTGCCACTGATGACAATGTCGGAGAGTATGCGAGTTCGCCCCTGCTGCGTCATGTCGTCTCATTCAGCGCCAGACAGCAAGCGATGCAGTTGGAGGATGAACGGATCGAAAGTGCGGACCCCTCTCTTGGGCAGGTGGAGCCATACGCATACTACAAGTATCAGCAGGGCACGCCGGTCATCGTCGCCAAAGGTGAAGAGCGAAGGTTAGCCCGCGAATCAGTGAATCCCGACTTGTCGATCCTGGCTCAGCGGCGCGACCCCGAGAACTATCCGCTCATTACGAATCTAGCCGCGTATTACGAGCAAATCCGGCTCTACCGCGAGTGGTCGTTTGGCCGCAACACCATCTTTCGCGAACCGCAAATGGCCGACATGCGCAGCGACCGCCTGGAAGAGGATTTCTCAAACCTGGGACTCTTCCTGAATCGGCTGCGACGCAACCCAAAGGCGAAGCGGGCAATCCTCAGCGCGCTGAGCGATCTGTATGAGGGGCTGACCGACTTCGATGTAAGCGTGGAAGGCGGCACGGTTCAGGTCTTTTTCACCGAAGGTGATTTCACCATCCCTGCGCCCCGGCTGTCCGATGGCACCCTGCGCTACCTCTGTCTGCTTGCCATCTTGTGCGACCCGGAACCGCCACCGCTCATCGGGATCGAGGAGCCGGAATTGGGGCTGCATCCCGATATCCTGCCCAAACTGGCCGACCTGCTGGTGGCAGCCTCTGCGCACACCCAACTGATCGTCACCACCCACTCGGACATTCTGGTCGATGCGCTGACCGATCAGCCAGAATCGATCGTTGTTTGTGAGAAACAGCATGGCTGCACTGTCACCCGTCGCTTGAACGCGGCAGAATTGGCGCCCTGGCTGCAGCATTACCGTTTGGGCGATCTGTGGATGCGCGGTGAGTTGGGAGGAACGCGCTGGTGAACGCAGTGATTTACCTCGAAGGGGGCGGCGATTCAAAAGAACTGCACGTCCGCTGTCGCGAAGGCTTCCGCAGATTGCTTGAGAAGATCGCCCCAGCCGGTCGCATGCCACGCCTCGTCGCTTGCGGCGGACGCAATGATGCCTTTGACCGCTTTCAGACTGCGCTGCGCCACGCCAACCCAGGGGATTTTGTCGCCCTGTTGGTCGATAGTGAGGAGCCGCCTGCCGACATCGAGGCCACTTGGGCACACCTTCGTGCACGAGACGGCTGGACGACTCCACCAGGCGCCAGAGACACGCAAGTGCTCTTTATGACCACCTGCATGGAAACCTGGATTGTGGCGGATGTGGCCGCGCTGCGCACACACTATGGCAGCCAGTTGCAGATCTCACCGCTACCACCGCTGGTCGATCTGGAAAAACGCAGCCGCGCTGACATTCAGGACCGGTTGACACGCGCCACCCGCGACTGCCCCAGTGCCTACGTCAAAGGCAAACGCTCCTTTGTCATTCTGGCACAGCTTAACCCGACCGTCTTGGAACGAGCACTGCCCAGCTTTGCCAGAGCGAAAGAGATTCTGAACGCCGCCCTTTGAACACCACCGCCACCACCGGAAAAGGTCTCGAACCCCTTGTCATCGAAGCGATGACCGGGGCGCATGCGGGCAAGCTGGCCGACAGCCTTGCACCTTACGGCGGGACGGGCTGGAGTGAACTTGCCAGGAGATGACAATGGACCGCTTTGACCTATCACAAGCGCCCACAGAGTACGAAAACACACTGGCTGCGCTCGACCAACTCGACGACGCTGCGCTCTGGGAGATCGCCCACAGCCAGCTCAGCGCAGGCGATGTGACGCGCTTGCAGTGGCTGCTCGAAGAACAGGGGGACATGGCCCTGACGATCAGCGAACGCGCAGAACTCGCAGCACGCGCCGCCGCAGCAGCGCACATGATGGAGCGTGCGGAGCGCGCCACCGCCCTCTTGCAGGCACGCGGCCATGCTGTGCCGCCCGTCGATCAGCGTTGATGCAGGGTTTCAGGTGAACTACTCCACCGCAATGTCCACCTCTGCGCTCATCCCCCACCGGATGCCCTCCGGCTGCTCGTCCAGGTCGATGAGCACGGCGTAGACTACGTCGCCGCCGATGATGTTGGCCTGGGGGGAGATGCGCACGACCCTGCCCGGCACGGTCACGTCCAGCGGCTCGATCAGCACTGTGGCCGGCTGACCGACGCGCACCCGCGCCACATCCCGCTCGCTCAGGTCGGTGGTCTCCGCCTGCAGCCGATCCAGGCTGGCCAGCGTTACCACGGGTACACCGGCGGCGGCCAACTCGCCCCGGCCAATCTCAACAGCCGTCACGGTGCCGGTGAAGGGTGCGCGCAGCTCCGTGTTCGCCAGGTCGGCCTCGGCGCGGCGGAGGACGGCGCCGGCATCGGTCACCGCCACCGCAGCCACGGCCAGCGCCTCGGCGCGCGCGCCCGCTTGGAGGAGGTCGAGCTGCGCCTGCGCCGCGTCCACCTGCGCCTCCAATTCGGCGAGGCGGCTCTGTGTGGCCGGCGCCAGCAGCCGATCCAGCGCGGCCTGTGCGGCCTGGACGCGTGCCCGCGCGCTGGCCACCAGATCGGCGTCCGGTTCGGCGAAGAGCGCGTCGTAGCGCGCCTGCGCCGCCTCCAGGTTGTTGGTTGCTTCCTGGAGTTGGCGGCTTTCCGGCCGTGCGCCGATGTCGTTGCTCCATGCGACGCGATTGTAGGCCGACTGCGCCTGCTGCAGCGCCGCCTTGGCGTTGGAGAGCGTTGCCAGCGCAGCGATGCGGTCACTGTCGCGCGGGCCGTCGAAAAGCTGCTGCTGCGCTGCAAGCGCGGCGGCCAGGTCGGCGCGGGCTGCGGTCACATCCGCCGCGCGGGCGACTTCGCTGCCTTGGGCCAGCCGCGCCTGGGCGGCCGCCACTTGCGCCTCGGCAGCCGCGATCTCCTCGCTGCGCGCGCCGGCCTGCAATTCTGCCAGGTTCGCCTGGGCGCGGAAATAAGCCGCCTGCGCCTGAGTCACCGCCGCGGCTTCGGCGACGCTGTCCAGCGCCAGCAGCACCCCATCCGCCGGCGCCACCTCGCCCACGGCGACGGCCACTGTACCCACGCGCCCAGGCCGCACAAAGGCCAGATCGGCGCTTTCCGCCGGCACGATCCGGCCCGACGCCTGCACTGCGCCCCCCGCCTGGATCACGCCGACGGGCGGCAAGGGCGTCGCTGCCGGCGTTGGCGTGGGCGTGGCAGGTTGTGTGCAGCCGGCCAGCAGCAGACCGCCGGCCAGAATCCATGCTCTCAGTCGCAGCATACAGACGTTCCTCGTTCCACAAGCAAAAGGATAGACCGCGGATTTGGCGGATTTGGCGGATTGACGCGGATGAACGACAAAGAAAAAAATCCGCAGAAATCCGCCTAATCCGCTCAATCCGCGGTCTATCACCCTTCCCCATTCACGGCGCGATCCCCAACGATCTGCCCATCGCGCAGTTCCACCACGCGGCGCGCGAACTTCATCACCCGCGGGTCGTGGGTGGCGAAGATAAACGCGGTGCCCGTTTCCTGGTTGAGGCGGTGCATGATCGCCATCGCCTGCTCGCCGTTGGCCGTGTCGAGATTGGCAGTCGGCTCGTCGGCAAGCACCATGAGCGGGCGCGGCGCCAGTGCACGGGCGATGGCCACGCGCTGCTGCTCGCCGCCGCTCATCTGGTCCGGGCGGTGGTGGATGCGGTCACTCAGCCCCACCGCATCGAGCAGCTCCAGCACCCGCGTGCGCCGTTCGCTGCCGTTGACGTTGGCCAGCAGCAGCGGCAGTTCTACGTTCTCGTAGGCGCTGAGCACCGGCACCAACGCAAAGAACTGGAAGATGAAGCCGATCACATCGCGGCGCAGGTCAGCGCGGCGGTTGTTGTTCAACTTCGTCACATCCTGCCCGTTGATCATCACCACGCCGCGATTCGGGCGGTCGAGACAGCCCATCAGTTGCAGCAGCGTGGTCTTGCCGGAGCCGGATGGCCCGACCAGCGCCGTGAACTCGCCTGCCTCGATGTCGAGGCTGACGTCGTTCAGCGCAGTAGTCGTCACCTCACCGATCTTGTAAGATTTCGACGCATGCTCAAGTTCGATAATCGCCATGAAAAATCTCCCGTCATCTGTCAAAGGTCACAGGTCACTCAATTCGCCCCTCGTCCTTCGCAACTCGCCCCTACGACGCATGGAGCGCTTTCACCGGTTCGAGGCGCGCCGCAAACCAGGCCGGGTAGAGCGACGCCAGCAGCGCCACGATCAGCGTCCAGATCGACAACCAGAGGATCTGATCCGGCACCAGGCGGGCGCGCAGCACTTCGCCGATGGCCATGTTGCTGGCCACGGTGGCCATGTCGCCGACGGGGATGCCAATCTGCGCCAGCAACATCACGCCGGCCACCCCCAGGACGATACCTGCGGCAATGCCAAAGAGTGACAGAATCGCCGCCTGGAAGAGCATCATCTGCATGAGCTGCCGCCCCTTCATGCCCAGCGCGGCCAGGATGCCCATCTCGCGGATGCGCTCGAAGACGGCCATCAGCAGCGTGTTGGCCACGATCACCGCTACGATCAGCATGACGATGCCGTCGAGGAGGTAGTAGAAACTCATGGCTGTCTGCATCGTTTCCAAGAAAAACGCGTTCATCGTCTGCCAGGTGAGCGCATTCACAGACGGCCCGGCCAGCGCGGCGGCCACTGTCACCGCCTGTTCCTGGTCGTCGAGGAGCAGAATGACGGCGCTGGCGCGGCTGCCCACGCCGGTGAACGTCTGCACCCTAGCCAGCGGCGCCATCACCGACGCCTCGTCATAGGTGGCGACACCCGTGCTGAAGAGACCACGGATCGCAAAGATCGCTTCCTCCGGCTGGTTGTTGGCGTTGATCACGGTGAGGCTGACATTGTCGCCCACAGCCAGCCCCAGTTCGTCGGCCAGCCGCTGACCGAGCAGCACGCCGCCGCGGTCGTCGGGCGCCAGGTAGTCGCCCGCAACCAGCCCGTCGCGCACCGACGCATAGTGCGGTGAAGTCACGTCGATGCCGTGCAGTTGCAGCCCCACCGACTCATTCGCCGTGTTGAGGATCGCCCGCGCCCACAAAACGGGGGCGGCGGTCTGCACGCCAGGTACACTCTGGGCCTGTGCGGTCACCTGGTCGGCGCCTGCCAGCAGATCCTCCCACTGCAGACTCAGTTCCTCAATCTCGTAGGAAGGGGCGCGCAGTTGCAGATGGCCGGTCTGCAGACGAATGCTGTTTTGCAGCGAATCCTCCATCACCCCGGCGATGTAGCCGTTCATGATGATGAGCAGCGCCAGACCCAGCGCCACCGCCAGCGCCGTGAAGACCGAGCGCCGCCGATTGCGGCCCAGATCCCGATAACCGATCGCCCATAATTTTGTCCACGCCACGAAGGTTTACTCCTTCCAAGTTACCAATCTCTTAATCTCCTAATCTCTCAATCTCTACACTCCACAGAGATTAGGAGATTGAGAGATTCGACTCGTCGGTCACACATGATGCAGCGCCGCCGCCGGCTCCTTGCGCGAGGCTTGCCAGGCGGGGTAGAGCGAGGCCAGCGCCGCGATCACCACCACGATGGCGCCGCGGGCAAATACGCTGGCGGGTGTCGTGGCGGGATAGAGCCGGCTGCCCATCAGCGCCATGATGTCGCCGCCCATGCCCGACGCAAACGAGAGATTGACGCCGCCGGCTGCGCCGACCGCGGCCAGCAGACCGACGCCGAGCAGACAGCCGATCACTGCGCCGACCAGCCCAATCAGCGTCCCTTCGAGCAGGAAGATGCCCATGATCTGGCGCCCCTTCATCCCCATCGCCGCCAGCACGCCCATTTCGCGCGTGCGCTCGAAGACGGCCATCAACTGCAAGTTGAGAATGCCGATGCTGGCGATCATGACCACGATCAGCCCGATCAGGCTGGTGAAGGTGCCCTTGGTGTTCATCGTCTCGGTGATTTCGGGGCGCAGCGTTTTCCAGGAATCCACTTCGTAGCCGGTCAGCGACTGCCGCAAATTGGGCAGCACGGCGACCTCCTGGTTCACGTCCTCCAGCAAGATCGCCACTTCGGTGACCTGGTCGCGCAGGTTGTAGAGCGACTGCGCCTCCGGCAGGGTGATGAAGACCATGCTCTTCTCCAGGTCGGGCGCGCCCACGTCGTAGATGCCGACCACGGTCATGGTGCGCTGGCGCAGCGTCTCATGCTTGCTGTGGCCGAGGAGCGTGGTGCGGTCGCCCACGGCCAGCCCCAGCCGGTCCGCCAGCCCCCGCCCGATCAGGATCGCGTCGCCCTCTTCTTCGAGGAGATAGCGGCCTTCCGCAATGTTGGCCGCCTGCATACTGTGCGGCCCTTCCACATCCGGTTCGATGGCTGTGATGGTCACCGGCAGCGACTGATCGCCGCTGAGCACCACACCGCCCGTGTTGATGCGTTTGGCCGCTGCAATCACCTCGGGCCGCTCTGTGGCCGCGGCGACAACTTCGTCGGCGTTCTCCAGCGGCAGCAGCGGCATCCGGCGCACCTTGTCGCGATAGCCTGGCGCGTGCACCTGCAAGTTGCCGCCGTAGATCTTGACCGCATTGCCGAAGATCGCCTGATCCGACCCCTGGATGAAGCCATCGAAAAAGATCAGCAGCACCAGCCCCAGCACAATCGCCACCAGGGCAATCGCGGTGCGCCGCCAGTTGCGCCACATGTTGCGCCACGCGAGTTTGAAAGATTTGCCCATCTGTTTGCTCCTTTTTCCGTGTTGCGTGTTGCGTGTTACGTGTTACGTGGTGCGTGACATCTGACGTAACACGCAACACGCAACACGTAGCACGTAGCACGCACCACGCATCATTCTCCGCTACACCAGCCACATGCGAATTTGCTCGCGGGGGATGACCGGCAGCGAGCCAGGGCGGGCGCCCAGCACCCGCTCGATACTGCGTTCGTAGGCGTCCACCTTGCACAAAAACGCTGCGTAGGCCGCCTCGTCCTGGGGCGCGGAGAGCAGCAGTTGCGTCGTCACCTTTTGCAGCGACTGCCCCATCTGTAGGAGAATTTCAGCCATGTCCGCGGGCTGATCCACCGCAAACGCACCCTCGCGCACCCCCTGCTCGATCACCTGCGCCATCAGCGGCGCCACGGCCGTCACGCCAAGCTCGTGCATCTTCGTGCGCAGCAGCACATTCTCGTCGCGCATGATGATGCGCATTACATCCAGGAAGAAGTCTTTGTTGGTGAGTTTCCAGGCGCCCAGGTTGGCGAAGAGCCGCACAAACTTGGTGGGAGCGTCGAGCGCGGGGTCGTTGACCAGTGGCGTCAGTTGCGCGATCTGCTGCGCCAGCGAACGCTCGATGATGGCGTCCAGCAGGTCGCCTTTAGCGCGGAAATAGTAGTAGAACAGCCCTTTGGCCACGCCCACTGCGGCGATGATCTCCTGGATCGAGGTCTGGTCGTACCCTTTCGTGTAAAAGAGTCGCTGACCGGCATCCAGAAATTCTTGATAGCGCTCGTCGTATTCCTTGACCTGCCGCGCCATTGATCCACCTCTAGTCCTGCTGACTGACCGTCAGTCAATACCTAGATTGTAGATCAACGCGCGGCAAAATGCCCTAGCCGAATGACCAGGTTTTCAGGGCCAGAGTGCAGCGATGACGGCGGCGGTGAGCGCCGCCACGGTCAATTCAGGCGTGCGGCGGAGCACGGGAATGCCGTGCGCCCGGGACTCGGCGACGAGGGTGTCGTTGATCTGTTGGTCGAAGTCGAGAAAGCGCCGCCAGGGATCGGCGGGCGCGGCCAACGCCTGCACCCAGCCGCGCATCTCGGCGCGTTCGGGGGCATTGTTCCAGATGCGCTCCCGCTCGGCGTCGTCGACGTCCAGACAGAGGATCTGTGCCGGCGCCAGCACCTGCACCAGCAGCGATGGGTGTGTCACCCCGCCGTCGATGAGCAGCGGCTGCTGCGGGTCCTGGTCGCGCAGGTCGGCGGCCAGCAGGTCGAGATACTCGGCGGTGGTGGCGCGGTTGAGCGCGTCGAATTCGGCGGGGGTGCGCGCCATCACCCAGGCCAGCGGGTCGGCCGCACCAAACCAGGCGGTGCTGGCGGGATGGCGTTCCGCCGTGTATTGGCCCATGTAGGCGCCATAGATGTGCTCATCCATCGCGTAACAGGCGACGCCCGTCCGCGCGACGATGGCCTGGCAGA
>JAPKMV010001079.1 GCA_026645635.1 Caldilineaceae bacterium | reverse complement strand
ACGCGGATTGGACGCCTGTTATCCGCGGGAATCTGCGGATAACAGGCGTGCTATCAGAAGCGCAGCAAGAACGCGCCCAGCATCCCCGCCAGTGTGGGCAGCGCCAGCAGCACGGCGATCGGCAGCAACATGCTCAACACGATACGGGCGACGTTCAGCCGGGTGGACCAGAGCGCGATCTGCACGTAGAGCAGGAAACCCCAGACCACGCCCACCACTGACAACACCGGGCCAACGAAGGGGATCGATACAAACCCGGTCAGCACCAGCGGGGCAAAGGCGAAACTGGTCGCGGCAAAAAACGTCTCCAGCGTCGCGCGTGCGCCCATAAACCGGGCTGTGGCCAGCACCAGCGCGCCGTAGATAATCCAGAGACTCAGCCAGTTGAGCGGCGTATTGAGCCACAGCCCCAGGGACGACAAGAGCGCGGCGAGGAAGCCCGGCATCCGTGGCTCCAGCCCCGCAACGCTCTGGAGCGTATGCGCGGTGATCTCCACAGCAGGGATGCTGCCATAGGCCGCCAGCCACTGCGCCGCCGATTGACCCAGGCGGGCCAGAGGCGCCGCCGCCCCCACGGTGACGGACAGCCACAGATTGTCGAGGAACGGCACGATGCCGGCGACCAGCCCCAAAAGGAAAACAAGCCCCAGCCCCTGGCGCATACTCGCCGTGACGACGCCGCGTTCATGCGGATCCAGCGCATCGGGCAGACGGAACAGCAGCGCGTCCCACACCTGTTGCGGCGCAGGCAGCCAATCCCGCAGCCGCCAGATCTCCCGCTGACGCAGCTTGACAGGCAGGTGGACATACGTGTCGCTCATTGAAAACCTCCTGTGCTTACCCCTGCGCCAAAGGCCAGTGTCAGCAGGAGCAGGATCGCGGCCAGCGCCGCATAGGGGATGAGCGCGGCGATGACGGCCTGCTTCCATGCCAGGCTGTGGGCGACTTCCACCGCCCGATAGCCGATCAACAGGCTCCACACGCCGATCAGCGCAAAGCTGACGCCGGCAAAGGGCAGGATGTTGAAGATCAGCAGCGCGCCTGGCGCAGCAACCAGGGCCGTTGCGCCCATCGTCCCAGCCAGGCGGCCGTCGCCGCCCAGAGAACGGGCGGCGGCGTGCGCAACCACACCAAAGAAGAGCCACCAGACAAGCATGAGCGCCGGTGCAACCACCAACGGGAGCAGATGGCTAAGGCCGCCGGCATAGCCGCTGGCCACGGTGGCAGCCTCCCAGCCGACGGCGATGGCGCGGTTCAGCGTCTCCGGCGGTACGGAGATGGTGGCGGCAAGCTGCTGCCAGCCCTGGAGCAGCGTCGTCAACATGAGCTGCGGGTCGGGCAAAGTCGCCGCGGTCAAGAGGCTGCCCACCGCCAGCGCGCCGCCGGCGACCAGGCCAATGGCTGCGGTCATGGTGGCGCCTTCGAGCAGCGGGTTGTCGTCACCGACCATCACGTCGAAGGCTTGATCGTCGAGCACCAACGCCCGCACGACAAGCTCGGGATACGATTGTGGACTTAGCATAGCATTTATCCTCACCAATCGGTGGCGCGGCGGTCCGCGACCACATCGGCGTAGAGCGCCGCAGTCTGGCGCGCAATGTCCTGCCAGTTGTAGATCGTCTTGATTTCGTTGTAGGCGGTCTGGCGCCGTTTTGCCGCGGCTGCCGGGTCGGTAAAGACCTGCGCCACCGCCCAGGCAATGCTGAGCGGG
>JAPKMV010001078.1 GCA_026645635.1 Caldilineaceae bacterium | reverse complement strand
GCCTGTTATTGGCCGCGGGCGGCGCCGCGACACTCACGGCCACTGCCGCAGCGCCTGCCACCGGGCTGACGATCAGCGGGCGCACGACCACCGCCGACGGCGCAGCGATCGGCGGTGCAACGGTGCTGGCACAAGCTGCCACTGGCGAGACCTTCACGGCTACGACCGCTGCGGACGGCGCTTTTGTGGTCAGCGATGTGATCACCGGCGTCTATCTCCTGACCGCCAGCGCGCCGGCGCACTATTTCAACACCGCGGTTGGCGATATCAATGTGCCGCCGAGCGTAACCGACGTGCAGTTGGTCGGCGCGGCCTACGCCACGATCGGCGGCCACGTGCGCGCCAGCGACGGTGCGCCGCTGGCCGCCATCACCGTCACTGCGCAGATGTCGCCGACGGGTCTGGTTTTCACGACCCTCACCGACGCGCAGGGCGCCTACACGTTGACGCGGCTCATGGCCGGAGACTATCGCATCACACCGGCCTTCGCCCACTACCGTTTTGCACCGCCGTGGCGTAACAAGACCGCGCCGCCAGACGCAGACGGCGTCGATTTTGTAGGCGCGCCGGAGTATACGGTGCACCTGCCGCTGGTGCATCGCCCGCCCCCTGACCTTACCGTGCGGCACATCGAGGTGACGCAGGCGACGCAGACCGCGGCCAACAACATCCCCTTGGCGGCAGGCAAGCCCACCCTTGCGCGCGTCTACGCCGTGATCGCCGACGCGGCCACCGCCGACGGCATCTTTCTGGAACTTTCCGCCACGCGCAATGGGCACTATCTCGGTTCGGTGCGCCAGGGGCCGGGCATCGTCTGGGCAGACCCGGTGCGCGGGCGCTACGAGACGACCTTCAACGTGCGGCTGCCGGCGACGTGGCTGGCTGAAGAGGTTGTCCTGCGCGCACAGATCGACCCAGACAATGCATTCACCGAGATCGATGAGGGAAATAACCGCTACACGACCACGCTTACATTTCGCACCGTGCCGCGGCTGCGCGTGAAATGGGTGCCAATCGACTACACCGACTTGCCCACCGGCGTCGCGTATCCTGGCCGCTGGGACGTGCAGGAACTCGACTTTGCGCGTCAGGTCTTTCCGGTCGATGAGATCGAGGTCAGCGTGCGTGCACCGCTGGCGTTCAGCGGCAATCTGCGCACCCACGAAGATTGGTCGGCATTGCTGTCGCAAGTAGCGGAGTTGCGTTTCGTCGACGGCGCCGCCCCCGACGAAATCTATTACGGGCTGATTCCCATTGGGCCAGCCGACAACATTCCGGTGATCTATGCGGGGCTAGGTTTTGTCGGCTACCGGGCTGCCGTCGGGTTGGTTGGCCAGCCGGAAACCACTGCCCACGAGATCGGTCACAACCTGGGGCTGCTTCATGCGCCCTGCGGCAACCCTGCGGCGGTAGACCTGGCCTATCCCTACATCGATGCCCAGATCGGCGAATATGGCGTCGACGTGGTGGTCGGCCGGCTGCTGTCCGCCACCATCTACCGGGATCTGATGAGCTACTGCGGCCCGCGCTGGATCTCCGACTATCACTATCGCAAAGTATGGCAGAATCTGCAGGCGACTGCGCGCATGCAGCCGGCGCCACCCGCCGCCGGACTGTGGGTGCGTGTGCACTTCGATGCGGAGGGCGCAGCTCAGGTGCTGCCGGTCTATGCGCTGCAGGCGCCGTTGACCCCTCCGGCGGACGACGGCGCC
>JAPKMV010001077.1 GCA_026645635.1 Caldilineaceae bacterium | reverse complement strand
CGCAGATGCACCAGCAGTTAATCTGTGAAATCTGCGCAATCTGTGGATCATCTTATCTCTGAGGCTTGGTAGTTACAGTATCTCTGCGAAAATCTGCGCAATCTGCGGATAAGTAGTTTCCCGTTCCTTACGGCGTGGACTCCACGCGCTCGGTCAACCGCACGCCGCGCTGCGCCAGGTCGTCCAGGACGCTGGCCAGGCAGCCGGGCGCGCGGCCCACGTATTCCGGTGGGCAGATGCCCGGCTGCCGGAATTTGCCCGCGGCCACCAGCCGGGCGACGGCCGTGCAGGTGTAGCCGGTGGTGCGCGCCATCGAGGTCACGTCAGTGGCCGCATCGTAGAAATCGAGCAGGTCGTAGGTGTGGCGGACGCGCTGCCCGCCGCGCTCTCCTTCCACCACCACCTGCATGACGGTCTGGTCGCGCTCCCCCGGCTGTAGTTTCCACTGGTCAAAGAGCAGGTGCGCGGTCACCCGCAGCGGCGCGATCTGCTGCCCGTCGATGGCAATCGGTTCCGCAGCGAGGAAGCCGCTCTCGCGCAGCGCGGCCATCAGGTTGGCGTGGCCGGGGTAGCGCAGCGTCTTCTCCTTCATGAAGGGCGCGGCAATAGTCTGCGCCAGCGTGCGCAGCCCGTCGGTGTTGAAGGCTTCCAGCGTGCCCGCGCCGGGGAAGTCGCGCAGTTCCACGTCGGAGAGCGCGGGACGCACCACCGGCTGGCCATACTCCACGAAGCGCGCCGGCCGGGTGTATTCCTCCAGCACGTCGATGGGCGAGAAGACCGCCTTGTACTCGAAAGGCCAGGTGCGCACCTGCGGCAGCCCGCCCACGTAGCATTCGTAGCGTTCGATGCGGTCGAGCCGGCGGTCGAGATCGCCGACGATCAGGTTGGCTAGCCCGGGCGCGACGCCGCAGTCCACCACCGCAGTCACGCCCCGGCTCCTGGCCAGTTCGTCCAGGGCGAAGGGGTCTTCGGCGAAAAAGGAGATGTCCACCACCGGTTTGCCCGCAGCGATGATCTTTTGCAGCGTGCTGAAGCCCATGAAGCCGGGCACCGCGCAGACCACCAGATCCGCGCCGGCCAGCAGCGGGCCAAAGTCGGCGGTGGCGCGCAGGTCGGCCTGCACCGTGTGCGCCGGGGTGCGCGCGGCGATGCGCGCCAGCGCAGCCGGGCTGAAGTCGATCACCGTGACCTGCGCGCCGTCCTGGGCCAGGTCGCGCACGATGGCGCTGCCCACCAGCCCCGCGCCGAGAACGAAGTAGTGCATAGCAAGTTGTTCCTTTCTTTCCTCACGCCAAGACGCATGGGCGCAAAGATGGACAAGATTTGTACTCTATTATGGCACAGGACGCCGGTGATCGTCCCAAACTCGCTGCGCCGGCTGCCCGCGGCAGTGCTATACTGGATCATAGCGGACTGTTTCGAGGGTCAAGGAGGACGCGATGAAACCGCTTCGACAAGATCTGATTCTGTGGGTGGTGCGCTGCATCCTGGGCGCACTCTATCTCGTTTACCTCGGCGTTATGCTGCGCCAGGGAATGCTGGACGAGACACCGCCGCACTTCCTCGTGATCAACCTGCTGCTTGTCAGCATCCCTGTGCTGCTCGTCTTGTTTGCCGTCGAGCTGCTGGTGGAGGCGGCGCTGCAGCACCTGTTCACCCACCGGCTCACCCCGCGCCTGGGCATGCTGCTGCGCTGGACGCCGCGCATCGGCA
>JAPKMV010001076.1 GCA_026645635.1 Caldilineaceae bacterium | reverse complement strand
CGCCGACGGCCACACTGGGGCCGGTCGATGAACTGATCGCCTGTCTGCCCGACATCCATGAGGCCCTGCGCAGCCGCATCATCGCGCTGCCGCCGGAACAGCAGCGTGCGCTGGGTTGCCCGGACGGGCCGGCGTTGCAAGGCGGGGGGGAAGCCCTGCGCTTTGAGCGCGGGCAGATGTTCGGCTTTGGCATGACGGCGGAGATGGTGGTCACCTATTTCGATGGCGCGTGGGAACGCCAGTTCGTCCCGGAAGGCAGCACACCCAGCGACGAGACACCGCCAGAGGGCGCCGGCCTCTATCCGCCGCCGGGGCGTTTCGGGTGGCTCTGGGAGCAGGGCAGCCGCCGTGATGAGCTGGGTGGCGCGCTGGCGCCTGCGCCGGTCGGTTTCAACGCCGTTTACCAGACCTTTCGCGGGGCGGTGATCATCGCCAACCTCGACACGGGTGAAGTCAACATCCTGCCCGTGGACCGGCAGCGGTTTTAGCAGAGTCTCACAATCTCTCAATCTCGTAGCCGCTTAATCTCATACAATCAGGAGATTGAGTGATTGTGAGATTGGGCGATTGACAGACTGACCTTGATAAGGGAGTCGGATGGCACTGAGCATCGACCTGGCGCCAAACCATAAATTGGGTCTGACGGTGGCCAACCCGATCCTGCTGGGCTGCGGTGCGATTGGCTACGGCGAGGCAACCCCCAAAGGGCTGGATCTGGCAGCGCTGGGCGCTGTGGTGGTGGGGCCGATCCTGAATGCCAGCCGTGGCGGCGCCCAGCCACCGCGCCTGGCGCATGTGACCGGCGGCATCGTGCTGGAGACTGGATTGCAAAACCGGGGTGTCAGCAAAATCATCAGCCACTTTGCCCGCTTCTGGCCGCGGCTCGGCTGCCCGGTGGTGGCGCAGGTGGCCGACGACCGCGTCAGCATCCTGGCGCGCACGCTGGCTCGTCTGGCTGAGGCAGAAGGGTTGCACGGCATCGAACTGCTGCCCCCGCCCGACGCCGAGGCCAGCCTGGTGGCTGCGCTGGTGCGCACTGCGGAGCGCGCTAGCGAACTGCCCATCTGGGTCAAGCTGCCGCTGGCCACGGCAACGACGCTGGCGCCGGTCGCAGTGGACGCGGGCGCCGTGGGACTGGTGATTGGCCAGGGGCTGCCCGGCGCCGCGCTGCGCGCGGTGGATGGCGTCGATCTCCCGGTGCGCGGGCCGCTCTACGGGCCGCTCGCCTTCCCGCCGATGCTGGCCGCACTGCTGGACGTGGCCGCGCTGGGGCTGCCCGCTGCGCTGATCGCCAGCGGCGGCATCCACACGGCGGAGCAGGTGCGCCAGGCGCTGGCCGCGGGCGCAGCCGCAGTGCAGATCGACAGCGCGGTGTGGGTGGAGCCGGGGCTGCCGGGCCGGCTGGTGCGCGGGTGAACACGCCGCCCACCCCCCGCATTCAGCGCGGCGCCTGGCTGGCGCTGAATGGCCTGTTTGTGCTGCTGGCTGTGCTCTATGCGCTGGCCACGCCCCCCTTCGAAGCGCCCGACGCCAGCGCCCACTACGGCTACATCGTCTATCTCCACCAAAACCGCACGCCGCCTCGCGTCGACGCTCAACATGCCGCCCTTTCGCATCAACTGGTGCAGCAGCCGCCGCTCTACTATGCCCTGGCCGCCGTCGCGTCTGCGGGGCTGCCAGAGGAGCGCGGGCTGGAACTGCTGCGCCCGAATCCCCA
>JAPKMV010001075.1 GCA_026645635.1 Caldilineaceae bacterium | reverse complement strand
CTGCAGCGCCTGGATCATCGCCTCGATCCCCAACGAACCGGGCTGCACCGAGTCGCCCATGAAGTGGCACTTGAAGAACCAATCCTGCGGGTTGACGTCGATCTCGGCGCGCACGCGGCCCAGCCCAGCCTCGCCGCCGGTTGGCCAGTAGCCGCTGATGCGGTCGAGCAGCAGGAGCATGGGGCCGGGCAGCGCCGGCTGCGTGTTGAAATAGCGCGGCGGGCGCGGGCGCAGTTCGCGGCGGAAGTCGCTCGGCTCGGCCAGCCGTTCGCGCAGCGCGTCGGTGACGGGCAGACCGGCCTGGCTCGCCAACGCCGCCTTGGGGAAGAAGCCAAAGGTCGTGGTCATGTCGAAGACCAGGTCATCGCCGACGTAGCACGCGACTTCGAAGCCGACAATCGTCATCGTCCCCAGCCGGCTGAGGCTGGTGTTGCGGACGTGGGTGCGCAGGATGCCGTCTTCCGGGAAGACCTCGCGGTGCTGCGTTGCCGTGCCGTCCAGGTTGCGGAAGTAGAGTTCCTCCGCGCTCTGCAAGACCGACCCCTTGTAGGAGGCGAACCAGCCGCAGGGCTGCAGCGCGGCTTCGAGCAGCACGGCGTACGGCATGGTGCGGTTGCCGTTCTCGCTGAAGTACCAGGCGCCGGGCGGAATCTGGTACTCGGCCTCCAGCGTGCCGCCCGCGACCGGAACGGCTTTCGCGGCGTCGATGGCGGTGATGCGCGTCATGAAGAGATAGGGCGGCCCCGGCAGGCGCGGGCAGCGTTCGGGGCCGTCGAAGCGCGCGAAGAGTTCCCCGAACGCGTCCGACGGCGCGCCCCACGCACACGCGGCGATGGAGCGCGGGTCGTAGACGTGATCCGGCGTGCGAGCGTTGCGTTCCGGCGCCGGGTCGCGCAGTTCCATGCCGTCGAGCAGCGAGGGCCGGCTCTCCAGCGGGAAGGCGGGCACGAGCCGCAGCCCCATGCGCCGGCAGTGGAAGGCGGCCAGCCCATCCACCGTCACCAGCAGGTCGGCGTAGAGCGTCGGCGTCGGCCCGTGAATCACCTCTTCGACAAAGACCTCGTAGACGACGTGCTGATTGGACGGAATCACCTGGCCGCGACAGACGAGCTTGTACATCTCGTCCTGCACCGGTTCGAAGCGCCAGCCGTCGCGGTCCAGCGTGTAGCCGAGCGCGGTCATGTAAAAGGCCATCGTCTGCAACGTGCCCTCGTACATCATCGTGCCGGGCATACACGGGTCGTTCTTGAAGTGGCCGTGGAAGAACCACTTGTCGGGCGTCAGATGATCGTCGGCGCGCAGATAGCCGCGTCCCCACGGCCCGCCGGTTGGGTCGAAGCTCACGACATCCTGGAAGAACAACATGCGCCCGCGGGCAATGGTGGGCGTGCGCACATGCGTTTCGGCGGCGCGGAAAGCCGGGCCGAAGCACTCGACCACGCGACCCTCGGCAAAGGCGATGACCTGCTCAGCGGTGAAGGAAGTTCGCTCGCTGCGCACGGCCGGCGGGTCAAGCCGCGGGTTGGCCACAATCTCCGCCGTGCGCGGATCCCAGATCACGCCGTTCGAGTGCGCCAGTTCATCGTCGGTGAAGAAACCGGCCTGCCCCTCGCGCACGGAGAAGATCAGCCGGTCGCCGACAAAGCAATCGTAGTGAAAGAAGAAGATGCGCACTGGCCCGTGCTGGGCGTAGGCGTCGAGGTGAATCTCGTAGTGC
>JAPKMV010001074.1 GCA_026645635.1 Caldilineaceae bacterium | reverse complement strand
TTGACGCCAGCTATTGTCTGCATCTGATCGCCGCGCGGCCGGCGTCGCTGGCCGCGGCGCTCGCCGCCTATGCGCCCGGTGCGATTGGCGTCTCCGCGGTGACGGTTGCCGCCCTGCGCGCCCGGGCGCGTGCATCGCGCGACCCGGCGCGCAACCTGGCTGCGTTGGAGAAGTTCCTGCTGCCCCTGGCCATCGTCAGCTTCGACGCTGCAACGGCGACGGCAGGGGCCGCGGCGACGCTCACCGGCGAGCCGGCGCTGGTTGCGGCGCAGGCGCTGCAGCACAACGCGACCCTCGTCACGCGGCAGCCGGCGCGCTATGCCGGCGTCGCGGGGCTGCGCATACAGCAGGACCTGGACGGGATGGCGCTGTCCGTGACGCAGCCGCCGGCGCGACCAGCCGCGCTGACGGCCAACCGGCGCCAGACCATCGTCGTCAGCGGCAGCCACGATCTCTCGCTGGAACTGCTGGCAGATTGGCTGCACAGAGAGCATCCGGCGCTGGCGCTGGCCACTGCCCACGTCGGCAGCATCGACGGGCTGCTGGCGCTCCAACGGGGCGAGGCGCACCTGGCCGGCGCCCATCTCCTGGACGCCGACACCGGCGAGTTCAACGTTGGCCACGTGCGGCGGCTGCTCACACCCCAGGGCGTCCATGTCGTGCTGCTGGGCTTCGTGCGGCGCATCCAGGGGCTGATCGTGGCGCGCGGCAACCCGAAACAGATTCTCACGCTGCAAGATCTGGTGCGCGATGATGTCACCTTCATCAACCGCCAGGCAGGATCGGGAACATCGCTGCTGTTGGATTATCACCTGCGCCGGGAACGCCTGGCCGCCGGTCAGATCCGCGGCTACGACCACCGCGTCGCCACCCACATGGCCGTCGCCTCAGCCGTGGCGCAAGGCCGCGCCGACTGCGGGCTGGGCATCCAGGCGGCGGCGACCGCCGTGGGGCTGGATTTCACCCCGCTCTTCGACGAACGCTACGACCTGGTGATCCCGGTCGAGCATTTCCATTCGCCGCTGCTCGAACCGTTGGTGGCGACGCTGCGCCGTCCCGACCACGCCTTCGCCCAGCGCGTGGCGGCCCTGGGCGGCTACGACACGGCCGCAATGGGGCGCGTGCTGGCGGAAATGTAATGAGGGGCGAGGGGCGAGTTGCGAGGGGCGGAGATGTACGACCTCTCGCCCCTCGCCCCTCGCAACTCGCAAAATCGGAGTCCTGTATCGGTCCCTTTATCAACGGCTTCACCGAAGCCATACGTCTGGTTTTCAGCGGTGACCCGGAACTGGCGGATATCGTCGGGCTGTCGCTGCGCGTGTCGGGCATTGCACTGCTGATCAGCACGGTGATCGGCGTGCCGCTGGGCGCGCTGCTGGGCTTGAACCGTTTCCGCGGCAAGCAGGGCGTCGTCGCTGTGGTCTATACGGGCATGGCCTTTCCACCGGTGGTGATCGGCCTCTTTGTCTATTTGCTGCTCTCGCGCAGCGGCCCGCTCGGTGGGTTGAACTGGTCGTGGCTGCCCGCGCTCTACACCCCCGGCGCCATGATCCTGGCTCAGGTCATCATTGCGCTGCCGCTGGTGGCCGGCTTCACGATGGCCGCGGTGGCCAGCGTCGACCCGGCGCTGCGGGTGCAGGTGCGCGCACTGGGCGCGTCGCCCTGGCAGACGGCGTGGGCGATCCTCGACGAGACGCGCGTGGGCGTGATCGCGGCGGTGG
>JAPKMV010001073.1 GCA_026645635.1 Caldilineaceae bacterium | reverse complement strand
ATGGAAGAACTGGCCGAACTGGAGATTCCCCAGCCGGGTGACCTGGCCACCGTCCACAGCAACGGCGACCGGGCATGAAGTACATCGACGAGTACCGCGACGAGGCCGCCGCCCAGCGCTTCATCCAGTTGATCGCGGCGACGGTCACCCGCCCGTGGACGCTGATGGAGATCTGCGGCGGGCAGACCCACACGCTGATCAAGTTCGGCATCGACCGGATGCTGCCGGAGCAGGTCACGCTGGTGCACGGCCCCGGCTGCCCGGTCTGCGTGACGCCGCTGGAGCAGATCGACCGCGCCATCGCCATTGCGCAGCGCCCGGCAGTGATCTTCACCTCCTTCGGCGACATGCTGCGCGTGCCCGGCTCCACGACCGACCTGCTCAGCGTCAAGGCTGGAGGCGGCGATGTGCGCATGGTCTACTCGCCGCTGGATGCGGTCAAGCTGGCGCAGCAGCATCCCGACCGGGAAGTGGTCTTCTTCGCCGTGGGTTTCGAGACCACGGCGCCGGCCAACGCCGCCGCGGTCTGGCAGGCGAACCATCTCGGCCTCAAGAACTTTTCCATCCTCAGTTCCCACGTGCTGGTGCCGCCGGCCATGACCGCGATCCTCGGTTCACCGGACAACCTGGTGCAAGGCTTTCTCGCCGCGGGCCATGTCTGCGCGGTCATGGGCTACTGGGAATACGAGCCGCTGGCCGCAGAGCATCGCACGCCCATTGTCGTGACCGGCTTCGAGCCGCTCGACCTGCTGGAGGGTGTCTACCTGACGCTGAAGATGCTGGAGGAGGGGCGCTGGGGCGTGGAGAACCAGTATGCGCGCGCGGTGACCCGCAGCGGCAACCGTCCCGCGCAGAAGCTGCTCGGCGAGGTCTTTCAGGTCTGCGACCGCGCCTGGCGCGGCATCGGCGTGATCCCCGCCAGCGGGCTGGCCTTACGGCCGCAGTACGCCGCCTTCGACGCGGAAGAGCGCTTTGCCGTGACGACGATCACCGCGCCGGAGTCGCCCATCTGCATCGCCGGGCAGATCATGCAGGGACTGAAGAAGCCCCACGAGTGCAGCGCGTTCGGCGGCCGCTGCGCACCGGAACATCCCCTGGGCGCGCCGATGGTCTCCTCCGAGGGCGCGTGCGCCGCCTATTACCAGTACGGGCGGGTGCTCCATGCGCCAGCCTGATCCGGCCAACCTGTTCGGCCTGCAGTGCCCGATCCCCATCAGCGACTATCCGCACGTGCTCATGGCCCACGGCGGCGGCGGGCGGCTGAGCCAGATGCTCACCGAGCGCATGTTTGCGCCCGCTTTCGCCAACCCGGCGCTGGAGGTGTTGCACGACGGCGCCATCCTGGAGGTGAACGGCGGGCGGCTGGCCTTTTCCACCGATTCGTTTGTGGTCAGCCCGCTCTTCTTCCCCGGCGGCGACATCGGCAGCCTGGCTGTCCACGGCACGGTGAACGACCTGGCTATGTGCGGCGCACAGCCGTTGGGCCTGTCCGTGGGGTTGGTGATCGAGGAGGGGCTGCCGATGGACACCCTCTGGCGCGTCGTGCAGTCGATGCAGGCAGCCGCCGCCAATGCCGGCGTGAACATCGTCACCGGCGACACGAAGGTGGTGGATCGCGGCAAGGGCGACGGCCTCTACATCAACACCAGCGGCGTCGGCATGGTGCCGCCGGGTGTGGACATCGCGCCGCGGCGCACCGCGGCCGGCGACGCGGTGCTGCTCA
>JAPKMV010001072.1 GCA_026645635.1 Caldilineaceae bacterium | reverse complement strand
ACCGGCGCACGGTTGGAGCTTGCCCGCCGCGACCTGCGCGGCTTCGACCAGCTCATGCGGCGCTCCGGTCGCGGCGCGGCGCTGCGCACCGTGGCCGCCGACCTGTGGGGCGCCAACATCCGCGCCGGCAGCGTGCTGGCCTTCCAACAAGATTTCGCCGAGGCGGTGGCATCGCGGCCCGCACATCTCTCGGTCATCGTCGGCGCGGGGAACGCTGCCGCGCCGGCCCTGCTCACGCTCACCGACCCTGCCGGGCGCAAGCTGGGCGTCACCCAGCCCGGCGCGCCGGTTGCGCACGATGTTCCCTTCGGCGGCCTCTTCCAGCCCCTGCCGACCGGCGCCGCCGCAGTCCAGTATGCGCTGGTGGCGACGCCTGACAACGGCGTGTGGCTGGCCGAGATCGCCGGCATTGGCGCCGGCGCCACGGATATTGGTCTGGTGATCCCCACGGGTTCCGGGCTGCGCCGTGTCGCGTTTGCCGGCGTCACGCTGGAAAATGGGAGCCGCGCTCGGGTGCGCTTCACCGCTGGCGCGCCCGGCCCAGTCGTGTTGGAGCTCGACCGCGACGGCGATGGCGTCTTCGAGGGGAGCCGCGCTGCCACCTTCGACCAGCCCGTGGCCGACCGCCTGCCGCGGCTGATCAGTGCGGTGCAGATCGTCACCGGCAACAAGGACGCCACCAAGTACGGCCAGGTCGTCGGTCTGCTCTTTAGCGAGGAGGTGGACGAAATCTCCACCCAGAGTCGCGAAGAGGACCGCACCAAGATCACGAACTACGCCGTCGACGCCAACCAGGTCAACGGCGTGCAAATTCAGGCCGACCAGCGCGTCGTCATGCTGGCGCTCAGCAACCCGGTGGGCGTCTACGTGACGCGCACCGTGACGGTCAGCAACGTGCTCGACCTGCAAGGCAACGCCATGCAGCCGCAGCGCAGCACGATCCGCACCGTGGCCACCGGCGCGCGGCTCTCCGGCGTGGTGCGCCGTGCCGACGGCTCGCCCGTGCCCTTTGCCGGCGTGCTCCTCAGCCAGATCGAAGTCGATATCAACGACGATCGCTACTGGGAAGATGTCACGCTCCAATACACCGACGCCGAGGGCCGCTTCGGCTTCGACCGCATCCGCATGATGCAGGCCCGGCTGCGCGCCGTCGCCTTCGACACCAACGAACAGAGCTACATCATCACCGGCCCGCGCTTCGAGGGACAGCACCTTCATGCCGACGTGGTGCTGGTGGGTACGGGCACGCTCCAGGGCACCGCGGTGGCGGCCGATGGCGTCACGCCGTTGGCCGGCGCGCGGGTCAGGGCGTCCAGCCTCACCCAGTACACCGACGACGGCACGCCGCTGCAGGGCTTCGCCACCACCGCAGCGGACGGCAGCTTCCTCATCGGTGGGCTGCCGGTAGGCGCGATTGCGATCCAGGCGGCGCATCAGCCTTCGCTGAGCCAGGCGCAGCTCGTGGGTGAGATTCCCACCGCGGGCGCCGTCGTCACGCAGACCCTGGTGCTCCTGCGCCCCGACCAGGCGCCCATCGGGCTGGGCAGCATCACCGGCCAGGTCTTCCGCGCCGACGGCGTGACGCCCGCGGCCAACGTGCCGATCCACCACTCGTTCGGCGGCGTCACCTTGACCAACGCCAGCGGCGCCTACGCCTTCGACCTGGTCCCGGCAGGGCCGGTCAGCCTGCGCGCGCTCGACCCTGCCGCGCTGGAGCAGGCCGACACC
>JAPKMV010001071.1 GCA_026645635.1 Caldilineaceae bacterium | reverse complement strand
TGGCTCACGCAAAGGCGCAAAGACGCCAAGTCGCACACGATTTCTATCGTTATCGGTGCCGGTAAGAGACATGTTGCCTGACTGGATTATTCGGTGGTTGCTGCGGTTGTGTTGGCAGCCGCCGGCTTGTTCCTGGCTTCCTGACGCCGCAAGATGAAGAAGACCGCAAGCGCAACGACCAGCGTCGCCACGGCAATGATCAGCATCGTCTGGGTCAACGCCTGCAGATAGGCCTGCTCCGCCTTTGCCTCCAGTTGATGGACGACCTGCACCGAGACATGGAACTCGGTGGCAAGTTGGCTGGCGTTCTTGGCCATCGCCTCTTTGAGACCCGTGAGGGCGGTGGCGATGTTGGCGGCCGATTCGCCCGCTTTGGTGAGGATGTCCCGATAGATCTCGACGACGAAGCTGCCCATGAGGGCGCTGGAGAGCGCCACGGCCAGCGATGCGCCCAGGTTGTTGCTCACGTTGTTGGTGGCCGACGCCGCGCCGGCCAGTTCTGGCGGTGCAGTGCTGAGGACGGCGCTCGTCTTGAACGACTGGGCAATGCCCATCCCCATGCCGAGCAGCAGACCCGGGATCAGATAGGTGAGGAAGGTGACCTGTGGCGCCGACAGGGCGCCGAAGAGGTAAGCGCCGAGGGCCAGGATGGCCGAACCGATCAGCAAGAGCAGGCTCGTGGGCAGCCGCCCGTGAATCCGGCCCGGCAGCGGCGCCGCGATGAGATAGCCGCCCGCCAACGGCAGCAGATAGACCGCGGCAAGCACCGGCGGCACCTTCGCCACAGCCTGCATGAACAGGTTGGCCTGGTAGGCCGCCGCCGAGTAGCCGATGTTGAGCATGACGCCCAGCAGCAGGCCAAAGGCAAAGATGCTGCTCTTGAAGAGGCGCACCTGGAAGACCGGCTGCGGGATACGGCTCGAGTAAAAGACGAGGATGCCGACCAGCACCAGGCCGACCAGCAGCGGGATGAGCACGCCGGGGCTGGTGAAACCCAGCGCGCCGGCGTTGTTGATGCCGTAGAGAATCAGGAACAGCCCGACCGCGGCCAGGGCTGTGCCGATCCAGTCCATCCGTCTGGCGCCGGTCGCCTTGCTCTCGGCCACAAAGCGCATCACCAGCAATAGCGCCAGCACGCCCCAAGCCGCCATCAAGGCGAACGGGGCGCGCCACCCGATGGCCTGGTCGAGACCCTGAATCACGACCGAAGCGAGCGAGCCGATGACGCCAAAGGCCACCACGTAGAGGCTGATCGCCTTGGTGCGGGCTGGCCCCGCGGCGAAGTTGACCGTCACCAGCGCCAGCGCCGTAGGGCTGATCAGCGCCGCGAAGACACCGGCCGCCAGCCGGATCGGCAGCAGCAGGGTGACGCTGGGCGTGATCCAGGCCAGCACGGCCATCACCGTTTCGCCGACGATGCCGATGAGCATGATGCGTTTGCGCCCGTAGATGTCGCCCAACGCCGCGCCGCCCAGCAGAAACGCCGCCACCATCAGCGTGAAGATGGCCGAGGTCAGGCTGACCAGCGACGACGAGGCGCCTTCGCCGGAGATCAGCGTTGGCGCGATCATGCCGACGACGCTGGCGTCGGTGTTGAAGAAGTTGGCGGCGACGATGCAGGACCAGAGCAGGAGGGTGACGTTGACGGCGGTGGTGGCTGCAGCCGGCTTTGCAGTGGACATGGTTCCCCCTCTTCCCGTTTGATGTGGCGAAGACGCCTGCCAAGAATC
>JAPKMV010001070.1 GCA_026645635.1 Caldilineaceae bacterium | reverse complement strand
TCTGCGTGTCTCTGCATCTCCGCGCCTCTGCGTCAAATTGGGGTGACTTAACAAACAGTTTCTGATCGAATCCGCGCAAATCCGCTGAATCCGCCAAATCCGCGGTCTATTGAATTGTTCGCGCCAGGATGCGCTGCGCTGCGCGCAGCATCGGCATGTCCACCATCTTGCCCTCGAAGGTGAAGGCGCCGGCGCCGGCCGCCTGCTGCGCGGCAAAGGCCACCACCAGCCGCTGCGCCCGTTCCACTTCGGCTGCGTCAGGCGAGAAGGCCCGGTTGATAATCGGCGTCTGGTTCGGGTGGATGCAGGTTTTGCCGGTGTAGCCAAGCTGCCGCGCAAAGCGGCTCTCGGCTTCCAGCCCCGCGTCATCGTTGAAGTCGGCGAAGATCATGTCGAAGGCTTGCAAGCGATAGGCCGCAGCCGCGGTCACCACGGCGCTGCGCGCATAGAATACCTCCCACGCGGCCAGCGTGCGGATGCTGCCGATGTCGCCGGCCAGGTCCTCGGCGCCGAAGATCAGCCCGGCCAGTCGCGGCGTCGCTGCGGCGATCTCGCGCAGGTTCATCACGCCCAGCGCGGTCTCGATCATGGCAAAGAGGCGGATGCTGCCTTCGGGGAGATGATGGTCGCGCTCGGCCTGGCTCACAAAGTGGGCGACGGCGTGGAGGTCGGCGGGGTCTTCGACCTTCGGCACGATGTAGCCGTCGGGACGGCCGCCGCCCGTGGCCGCCACCTCCGCTGCGGGCAGCCCGCTGCTCACAGCGTTGACGCGCACCAGCCGCTCGCGCCCGCCAAAGTCCACCGTCGCCAACGCCTCGGCGGTGATGGCGCGCGCCGCTTCCTTTTGGCTCTGCGCGACGGCGTCCTCCAGATCCAGGATGACTGTATCGACTTCCCAGATCGCGGCTTTCTGCATCTTGCGCAGGCTGTCTCCCGGCATGAAGAGCAGGGAGCGACGCGGGAAGACGGTATTTGTTGCGCTCATGGTTCCTCCGAAGTTGCGAGGGGCGAGTTGCGAGGGGCGGGGGGCGGGCGCCGCAGCATGAGCGCGGTGCGCTCGAATTCGATGACGACCACGCCTTCCTGGTTGCGCCCCACGTGACGGAAGCGCGCAATGCCCTGCTCCGGCCGCGAGCGCAACGGACGCAGTTCGATGACCTCCGTGCTCACGTAGAGCGTGTCGCCGTGAAAGAGCGGATGGGGGTGGCGCACGGCGTCGTAGCCCAGGTTCGCCACCAGGGTGCCCTCGGTCAGGTCGCCCACGGTGATGCCGACGGCCAGCCCCAGGGTGAAGATGCCGTTGACGATGCGCTGCCCGAACTGCGAGTGTTTCCGGGCGAAGTCTTCGTTGATATGCAGCGGCTGCGTGTTCATCGTCAGCGCGCTGAAGAGCACATTGTCCATCTCTGTGAGCGTGCGGCCCAGGCGATGTTCGATCACCTGGCCCACGCTGAGTTCATCAAAATAGCGACCGGGCATAGCGTCCTCAATGAACGTCGCATGTGACTGGTTTGGTAATAATGAAGCAGCGCCTGTCTGCTCAACAGCCAATTATAGCACAGCCGCAAGGCGCCACTGCCGCCGACATTCCAGGATTCAAGAATCGTAACTGCTCAGGCATCATCCACAGATTTCACAGATTACGCAGATACAGAAGCCGTTACTCTGTGAAATCTGCGCAATCTGTGGATCGTCTCTTCTATGAGGCTGAGTCAGTTGTTCACCGAATT
>JAPKMV010000106.1 GCA_026645635.1 Caldilineaceae bacterium | reverse complement strand
CTGCACGCCGGCGTGTCGCCGATGGAGATCTCCAGGCCGAGAAAGCCGTATTCCATCAGCCAGGTGCGGGCGCGTTCGAGACGGGTCACGGTCTCCCCGTGCAGCTGCAAGATCTCTGCGTGCGATGTGGCGGCATAGGTGTTGCCCGCATGGGTCAGCAGCCCTTGCAGTGCCATCTGCGGTGCGGCAACGACTGCCTCCGCCACCGCGTAGAGGTCGGCAGGACTGTTCCAGGCGACGCCGCTGCGCCGGTAGCCGGCGTCCACTTCGATCCAGACGCCGATGGGCGCAGCGAGGTGTTGGGTCAATGCAGCCACGGTCGCCGGCGAGTCCACCAGCAGGTGCAGACGCACGCGGGCAGCCAGGTCGGCCATCTTGGCCGCTTCGCGCACGTTGGCCGGGAACGCGACTATGATGTCGCGCCAGCCGTGGTCGGCGAAATAAGTGGCCATGTCCAGCGACGAGGCAGTGATGGCGGTGACGCCTTCGCTGCGGAACCATTCGCCCACCGTGGCCGATTGATGCGTCTTGAAGTGAGGGCGAAAGCGCACGCCGCTGCGCCGTGCCTTGTCCGCCATCGCCGCGATGTTGCGCCGGGCGCGGCGTTCGTCCAGTAGCAGCGTGGGGGTGCAGATTTGCTCAAGCACTGCGGAAAATTCACTCACCTTGCTTCCCCCAGAAACTGTTTGTAAGGCCAGCCACTGCAACGCAAAGACGCAAAGATGCAGAGAAACGCAGAGAACGCGCCTGTAGCACTCCTCTGTTTTTCCTCTGCGAGCCTCTGTGTCTCAGCGACTCTGCGTCAAAGGTCCCTTCCTCAAAAGACGCTCAACCAAACAGAAAGCTGAGTGTCTGCCCGACTACCAACACGAGGATCGCCCAGGCGAGCAGCGCCGGCACGATCGATTTGCCGCTGCGCGTCTTCTTCGGTTCGCGCGCATCCGCCACTTCCAGCGCGGCGATGATGCGCCGGCTCGCCCACAGTTCGAGCCGCAGCGAGACAATGTAGATCAACAGCGCCGCGACCACAATCGCGAGCGCCAGCACCAGCCAGGAAGCGAGCGAAGCATCATGTAGCATAAGTGTTATCCTCACACTAAGTTGGCTTAGTGTAACAAATACACTTACTTTTGTCAATGCACAAAATTGGTCTAGCTGCTGCTCTTGCTCTGTTCGTACCCGTCGAGCACGGCGTAGAGCACCTCGTCGATAAACTGGTCGATCAGCCGTTCGATCTGCAGATCGGCGGCGTCGCGTCCTTGTTCCGTATCTTCGGCGTGCATCACTTCGACCAACTGGCGGCGGAAGAACTGCACCGCCCGGCCCGTCTCGGCCAGACTGACGCCGCTGTGCACGGCCTCTTGACCGTAGGCGAAGCCCAATTCTCGCCCGTTCTCAAGGATGCGGCTGCGCTGGTGCGGTTTGAGCACATAGGAGACGGCCAGCGAGAAGAGCTGACGCCCCCGCTGCCGGCGCTCCTGCTGCGCGTCTCCCTCCAGTTGGTAGTGCCAGCGCTGCGGCAGCGCGCCCTCGCGTTCGATCTCCTGACGCACTCGCGCCACCGCGACCTCCACCAGCCCCGCCTCGGTGACGCGCGCCAGGTTGTTGCTGCGTTCGGCGAGGAAGCGGCGCAGATCTGCAACGCTGAAACGGCGGTGTCCGCCCGGCGTGCGAAAGACGGGAATCTCGCCCCGGTCGGCCCAGCCGCGCAGCGTCGTGAAGTGGACGCCGAGAAAATCGCTGGCGTCCTTGAGCGAGAGCCACTGACCCCCGCGCGCTGACGATGCGGGCGCAATTTGCGCAACCTCAGTTATCTCCGCAGTTGGCTGCGGTTCGGATGCTTGCTCTGCCATAAGCGCCATTGTAGCGACAGACCGTCGATTCGCCCAACTGCCGGGTGGCGAGGGATTTCTCACACGCAACCCGCAATGGATGCCGAGCCAGGGCGGCGGGCGCAATTCACCCGCTCGCCTTTCTCACCCGATCATCTTGTCCGCTATAACATACTTACCGGGTCGATATCGAGCCGCCAGCCAAACGGGATATCGACGCCGCGCAGGAACGCGGGCGGGTCGGGCGTGCGCAGTACGAGCTGCCAGCGATAGAAGCCGCGGATGCGCCCAAAGAAGGCGGGCATCGGGCCGAGGATCGTGGCCAGTTCCTTGGGCATGCCGAGCACGGTGACGCGATGGCGCAGCACATCGGCCATCTCCGCCGCCGCCGCCCGCGCCTTGCGTTCGTTCTTTTCCCAGTAGATCAGCCGCGCCAGCCGGCCAAAGGGCGGGTAGCCGAGTTCCTGCCGAAAGGCCAGTTCGCGACGATAGAAGGCCAGGTAGTCGTGCTGCGCCGCGGCCTGAATGGCGTGATGTTCGGGGCGATAGGTCTGGATCACGACGCGGCCGCCCCGTGCGCTGCGCCCCGCCCGCCCCGCCACCTGGGTGAGCAACTGAAAAGTGCGCTCGCCGCTGCGAAAGTCGGGCAGATAGAGGCCGACGTCGGCGGCCACCACGCCCACGAGCGTGACCAGCGGCAGGTCAAGCCCCTTGGCGATCATCTGCGTGCCGATCAAGACGTCGGCCTCATGCGCGGCAAACTGCGCCATGATCGTCTCGTGCGCGCCGCGGCGCGCGGCGGTGTCGGCGTCCCAGCGCAAGATGCGCGCATCCGGCGCGATTTCGGCCAGGCTTGCCGCGATGCGTTCGGTGCCCGCGCCGAAATGCTTGATGCGCTTGCTGCTGCACGCCGGGCAGATGGCAGGGACGGGATAGCGACGGTTGCAGTGATGGCAGACCAGTTGCGCCTCGTCGCCGTGAAAGGTGAGGGGAATGTTGCAACGGGTGCAACTCTCGATGTGGCCGCAGTCGCGACACATGACGATGGTGTTGGTGCCGCGGCGGTTGAGGAAGAGAATCGCCTGTTCACCGGCGTCCAGCGTGGCGCGCAGTTCCGCGCTCAGGCTGCGGCTGAAGAGGCTGCGGTTGCCGGCGCGCAGCTCCTGGCGCATGTCCACGACCTCCACGGGCGGCAGGTCGGCGTAGGCCGGCCCGTCCGCACCGTCGCCATGTCCCATCACCCGCTGCGGCAGGCTGAGCAACTGCAGTTCCCCCTGCTCGGCGGCAAAGTAGCTCTCCAGGCTGGGTGTCGCACTGCCCAGGATCAGCAGGCTGCTCGTCTGCGCGGCCAGCCGCCGCGCCACAGCACGGGCATCATAGAAGACCTTGAAGCTGCCCCATGATCAGGCCGGGGCGGGGCAGCGGTGCAAAGAGCGCACTGCGCGGGCCGACCACGATGTCGAAGCGGCCATCGCGCAGCGCACGCCAGACATCGTAACGCTCACCCTGGCTCAGCCCGGAGTGGATGACGGTGACGCGACCGGGAAAGCGGCCGGCAAAGCGGGCGATGGTCTGCGGCGTGAGCGCAATCTCCGGCACGAGCGCAATCACCTGGCGCCCTTGGGCCAGCGTGGCGGCGATGGCGCGCAGATAGATCTCGGTTTTGCCGCTGCCGGTGACGCCAAAGAGCAGCACCGGGCGCGGGTAGGTCAGGCCGCGCCCGGCAAGCGGCCCTTTTTCCAACACGCGCCAGACCTGTTCCTGCTCGGCGGTGAGGACCGGCGGCGTGGTGGCGCGGTAAGTGCGGGCTGCCAGCGGGTCGCGGAAGCGCGTCTCCTCGCGCAGGGTGACGAGGCCGGCGTCGCGCAGGTCGCGCCACTGCGCCAGCGGCGCTTGCACAGGGAGATCGTTCTTCCAGACCGGTTCCTCGCCGGTCGCAGCGAGCGCCTCCAGCAGCGGCAGATGCTTGTCCACCCCACGCAGGGTAAGCACAAGATCTTCCGCCGCGGCGGGCGTCAGCAGCAGCGTCACTTCGTTGTCTGCCACCGCCACGTGCTCGCGCTTAACCAGCGCTCGCACTGCGTTTTTGGCGGCGGCGCCGCAGGCAGCGGCCAGGTCATCCTGCGTCGCCCGCAGAGCCGGCGCGGCCAGCAGATGCTGCAACACCTGCACCTGTGTGCTGGCCCGGCCCAACATCAGCAAACGGGCGCGGGCTTCGGCCAACGGCAGCGCCAGCGCCACCTGCCACTCCCGCCGGACGCGGGCGGTGGCGGGGCGATCCTCCTTGGCGAGCAGGCCCGGCGGCAGGAAGAGCTTCACCGCTTCGGAGACCGGCGCCACATACTCCTGAGCGATCCAACGCGCCAGGTCGAGTTGCGCGGCGGTCAGCACCGGCTCCGGTCGCGCCAGCCGCAGCAGGGGTCGCGTCGTCAGCGGCGCGCTGTCGGCCAGCCGCGCCACGACGCCCTGCACCTCCTGGTGGCCAAAGGGCGCCCAGACCAGATGCCCCGGCTGCACCTGGTGCTCCATCTCCGGCGGCAGATGATAGTGATAAATCTGCAGCGCGTCGTCGGCCTCAAGCCCGGCTTCCACGGCTGCGTCCGCCGCGACGGGCGTCGCCGATGCGCGGCCAAACGTCCGCCGAATCGGCACATTGACGATCACTTCGACAAATTGCATTGCGGGTGACCTGATGGTTGGTCAGCGGGCGCCGTAGAGCGATTCCTGTCCCACGCCGACAAAGAAGGCGATGACTATCGCAACCAAGACCAGGGCCGACTGGTTTGGATCGACCCCGGTGAAGTAGAAGAGCGTGGCAAAGGCGCCGGCAATCAACAGGCCAAAGAAAAAGCCAAACATCGGCATCAGCAGCCCGCGCAAACCGTATTTGCGGTCGAAGTAGCCGAATTCGGTGCGCTGACGCCGGGCAATGCCCACATAGACGCCCAAGGTCGCGCCCAACGCCCCGGCGCATGCCGTCGCCAGGGTCATGCCTGCAAAGAGCACCCACGGGGCATCGACCGCAACGCCGGCCAACTCCGCAAGGAGGGCGGCAAAGTCAGTGCGATAGAGGATGATCCCGGCCAGCACCACCAGGGCGAGCAGTGTCCAGCTTACCAGGTAGCTCCAGAGCCGTGTACGGTACAGGTCGGACCAGGCGTTGCGCTGCTGGGTGCGCTCCAGGATGCGGCGCACCTGCTGGAGATAATACTCGATCTCGGCGGATCGGCTCTGGTCACTCTGGAGGATCGTCTGCGCCTTGCTGAGCAGGTGCCGGCTGCGTTCTGTGGCCTCGTGGCCTGGCGGCAGCACGGCGGCTACCTCATGCAGCAGTTCGTCCAGCTCATGCTGCGCCGTATTTGCATCCACTTCCGTGCTGCGCGGCAGCAAGTTGGAACGCAGCGAAGCGCGCGCGCCGATGGTCATGGAGCTGGCGAGCGCGGCGGACTGGCGGCGCACGGCGCCATTGACCGGGGCGCCGCCATCGGGCCGCGCAGCAGCCGTTCGACCGTCGGCGCTGGCAACAGTGGCATAGCGTTCTGCGGCGGAGATTACCCGCGGTGTTGGCGCCGCGCTGCCAGAAACCGGGTCATCATCGTGGTCAGGCGGCGGCGCCGCTCCGAGCGCTGGCGCAGCCGCGGCGGGCGTGCTGCTGGGCGCAAAGTTGTCGGGGACGCGTGGCGCTGGTGTGACGGGATATTCGAATCGGTCGCGCTCGCTTGGGTGGCTTTCGCCGTGAACGCCGTTGGCGACGCCCATCTCCAACGGGGTGAAGACGCCATTGGCATGACCCAGGCCACCGTTCTCGCCGGCAAAGTCACCGCCGAGATCTGCCGTGCCCAGCATCATCTCGTCGAGCAGGTTTTCGGCGCGACGACGCAGCACGTCGGCAGACTCCTCGGCAAAGGGGTCGTACATTCCGGCAGTGCTTCCGAAACGGCTTTGATGTTCACCGGCGGCAGTCAACCTACCCGACTGCAATCCCATCGATCCTCCCAGACGCGTCGCAGGGACGCTGACATTGCGATAGTATCACGCAATGGGAGACGCGCCAATCCGCGCCAGCCGTCGCAGAAGTTGTAGGCGGAAAAAAGGCGTGCAATTTGACAGGCGCTGAAACGCTCTCGTATAATGTCACTTTGAGACTAGTTCGGTATGCGGCGCCAACAGGGGCGACACGACCGATTATCGCATGAATGGAGATAGGTTATGGCTACAAAACGCACCTGGCAGCCCAAAGTTCGCAAGCGGCTGCGCACCCATGGCTTCCGCTCACGCATGGCTACGCCCGGTGGCCGCAACGTGATCAAGCGCCGCCGGTTGAAGGGACGCAACCGTCTTGCGGTTCAACTGACGCTGCGCAAGTCGGTCGACTAGGCTACTGGCCTGGGGCATGGGAGCGGTCAGGAGAACCTGACTTGCGCCCTGGTTGAGTAAAGCACGATTCGGCTGCAAAATGGGTGACGCTCCGGGGGCGACTGACGTGCGGGAGACCTGCGATCATGAAACGCCGTCACCGGGTGCACAGCAGCAAACGCTTTGCGGAGATCCGGCGGCAAGGACGATCTGTGGCCGGTGACTTGCTGGTGCTGTATGCATTGCCCAACGATCTGCCCTTTAGCCGCTTCGGTTTTTCGGTGAGCAGTCGGCTCGGTAATGCGGTCACGCGCAACCGCATCAAACGGCGGTTGCGCGAGGCGGTGCGTCTCCAAATGGATCAGATTGCCACCGGGTGGGACATTATCTGGATTGCGCGGAAGCCGATCAGCAAGGCGAACTATCATGGGATGGCTGACGCCTGCGCCCGTCTGCTGCAGCGGGCGCGGCTCCTGTCAGCCACATCTGCCGCCCATGAACGGCGTGGCGCCAGCCGCAGCACCGACCATGCGTAAGTTCGTGCTCGCCTTCATCCGCTTCTACAAGCGGTTCATTTCGCCGGCATTGGGCAGCAACTGCCGTTACTATCCGAGCTGTTCGCAGTACACCTATACTGCAATCGAACGGTACGGCGTCATGCGCGGCGGCTGGATGGGCATCAAACGCATTGCCCGCTGCCATCCGTTTCACCCCGGCGGTTATGACCCAGTGCCCTAGTGGATTGTCATGCCAGGGAAAGCTTCCCTGGGCAAGGAGTACAACGCTTTGAAGCGCAGACAATGGATTATTGTAGCCATCCTCATGCTGGCGATGCTCGCCCTGAGTGGCTGTGGTGTGCCGACTGAAGGCGTGGATGTCACGACGGTGCAGCCCAATGGGTTCTGGGAGACATTTGTCGTCTGGCCGCTGGCCAACATCTTGATCTGGCTCAATGGCATCTTGCTGAGTTGGGGCATCCCGTACCATTGGGGTTGGGCGATCATCCTCTTCACGCTCATGGTGAAGCTGCTGACTTTCCCCCTCAACCTGACGCAGATCCGTGGGATGCAGGCGCAGAAGGAATTGCAGCCCCGGCTGCAGGAGCTGCAAAAGAAGTTTGGCAAAGACCGTGAACGCCTGGCGCAGGAGCAGATGAAGCTCTACCAGGAGGCCGGCGTCAATCCTCTGAGCGGCTGTCTCCCACTCCTGATCCAGATGCCCATTCTCTTTGGCCTCTATGCGGCGCTGGTTGCCATCGGTCCCTTCCTGATCAACGCCAGCTTCTTCTGGATTCCCGACCTCGCCTTTCCATCTTACGCGATTGGCATGGCCTGGATCCCCGAAGCCTGGCAGGCAGGCGACTACCAGACACTGATCGCCTATCTGATTCTGCCGGTTCTCCTGGTCGTGACGCAATTCGTCATGCAAAAGTGGATGACGCCCACGCCGACCGGCGACAGCTCCCAGGCGGCGCTGACGCAGAACATGACGCTGATCATGACCTTCTTCTTTGGCTGGTTTACCTTGCAGGTTCCCGCCGGTCTGACGCTCTACTGGGTGACCAGCAACGTGCTGCAGATGCTCCAGCAGTGGATCGTCACGCGCTATTTCATGCGCCCAAGCACACCGGCGGTTGCCGCAGCCGGCGCAGGCAATGGCGGAAGCGCGCCCGTGACCATCGATGGCAAGGCGGACAAGAGCGAGAAAGCGGAGAAAGCCGCCGTCGTGCCCGCCAGCACCACAGTCGCGGCCAAACCGGCGCCGGCGTCGAAGCAAGGCAAAGGGAAGAACAAGGGGAAATAGTTGATGAGTGCATCTCTTTTTTCCGGCAAAACGGTCGAAGACGCCATCGCGGAAGGGCTGCGCGCGCTAGGGCTGCGCCAGAGCGAGGCCGAAATAGAAGTCGTCAGCCGCGGCAGTCGCGGCCTTTTTGGGATAGGCAGCGAGCCGGCGCAGGTGCGGATCACGCGGCGCCAGGCTGCCGCGCCGGAAGCGCCGCCTGCACCGCCCGCACCTGCACCGGAGCCAGTCGCTGCGCCGGAAGCGCCGCCGATCGCCGCGGCGACGGTTGAACCGGTGACACCCGCCGCACCTGCTGCGCCAGTTGAACCGGTTGCGCCGCCCGCACCTCCACCGCCGCCCGTCGCCAACCATGAAGAAGAAGCCCCTGTGCATGTCGAGTCTGTACCAGACACCGCCTTCGATGTAAGCCTGGACGTGACGCCTGAAGATGAGGAGATGGCCGCCATGGCCGTCGACCTGATCGCCCAGACGGTGAAACTGATGGGGTTTGACGCCCGCGTCGAGCCGACCTGGCATGCGCCCGACGAAGACAACCAGGACGCCTATCTGCTCATCGAGCTGCATGGGCGGGATCTCGGCGCCTTGATCGGGCGGCGCGGCGAGACCCTCAACAGCCTGCAATACCTCTTGCGGCTGATGGTCAACCAGCGCATTCACGCCTGGCGCAACATTGTGGTGGATGTAGAAAACTATCGCCTGCGTCGCGCCGAACACTT
>JAPKMV010001069.1 GCA_026645635.1 Caldilineaceae bacterium | reverse complement strand
CTGCCGCCGAACTCGCGGCTGCGCGCTTTGTCGGTGCGGTAGAAGCGGTCGAAGATCAGCGCCTGCTGCTCCTGGCTGATGCCGATGCCGGTGTCCTCTACGACGACCTTGACCCAGCCGTTATCGTGAGACAATCCCAGTGTGACGGCGCCGCCGGCGGGCGTGTATTTGATGGCGTTCTCCACCAGGTTGAGGATCACCTGGCGCAGCTTGTCGCGGTCGCCGATGACCAGCGCCTGGTCTTCGCTGCCCAGCCGAATGTCAAGCCCTTGTGGCCCCTTGTAGTGTTCGGCGAGCCGTCGCGCCTGCCGGTAGACGTCGAGGAGCAGGGTGTCCACCTCCACCGGCGCGCTCTGGAGCTTCAATTCGCCGCTGTCCGCCTGCGCGAGCAGCAGCAGATCGGCGACCATGGTGCTCATACGCTCTGTTTCGACCTGCACCTCGGTCAGCGTTTCGCCGAGCAACTGCATGTAGTCGTGCACCCGTGGTCCGGCGTCGGGCGCGGGCGTCACCGCCATGCGCTGGAGCAGCTCCACGTTGCCTTGGACCGTGGTCAGCGGTGTGCGCAGCTCGTGGCTGACATCGCCGATGAGCCGTTCTTGCGTGGTGAACAGTCGTTGAATGCGGTCGAGCATGGCGTTGAAGGTGGCGCCCAACCGCCCCACTTCGCTGGCGTTGTCGGCAATGTGGATGCGTTTGCCCAGGTCGCGGGTGCGGGTGATGGTGTCGGCGGTGTTGGCAATGGTGTCGATCGGCGCCAATGCGCGCCGCGCCAGGAAAGCGCCGAGAATCGCTGCCAAGACCAGGCTGACCCCTGTCCCCAGCATCAGGTAGCGGCTCACTTGATTGGTGGCGTCGATCACTGACTGGACGGGTTGGATCACCTGGATGGCGCCGCGGATGCGATCCCCTACCACGAGCGGCACTGAATAGACGAGAATGGTAGTCGAGGTGTCAGGCGGCACGATATAGGCGGCGTCGTCTTCCCCAGCCAGCACCTTTGGCAGCGCGGCGCGGTAGTTGGGCAGCGTCAGATCGCCCAAATTGGCGCTGCGCGCGATAATATTGCCCTGGGGATTGACGATCTGCACGCCGGCCGACATGGCGAAAAGGTCGACAGCGGGGAAAAGTGCATCCGCGTTTGGCCCTAAGATGAACAGGTCAAATTCGATCTGCTGCGTGATGATGTTGGCGATGTCGCGCGCCTGGCTACTGGCATTCTGTTCCAGTTGCACGCGCAGGGAGGCCGTGACTGCCGAGTAGACCGCAACGCTGAAGAGAATCAGGGTGGCGCCGAGCAGGGCTGTGTACCAGAGCGTGAGGCGAAGGCGAATCGTCATGGGGCGTGGGTGGGGCGGTGAGCCGCGGCGTGCGGTCAGCTCTCACGCAGGGTGTAGCCCACACCGCGGATTGTCTGGATCAGGCGCGACCCGCCGTGCGCCTCCAGCTTGGTGCGCAGATAGCGCACATACACCTCGATGATGTTGCTTTCGCCGCCAAAGTCGTAATCCCAGATATGCTCGTAGATCATTTCACGCGTCAGCACCTGGCCGGCGTGGCGCATGAACAACTCCAGCAGGTCGAATTCTTTGGCGGTCAGATCGATGGGCTTGCCGCCGCGGAAGACTTGTCGCGAGCGCGGGTTGAGTTCCAGGTCATTGTAGCGATAGATGTCCGGTGCGCTCTCCATGCGGTGGCGGCGGAAGAGAGCGCGCAGCCGCGCCAGCAGTTCGT
>JAPKMV010001068.1 GCA_026645635.1 Caldilineaceae bacterium | reverse complement strand
CCCGTGGTGGTCGCGGCCATGCGCCAGGCCGTTGCGCGCGTCGAGAGCTTTCATCGCCGCCAGCCGTCGCTGAGCTGGATCCACAACGACGCCGAAGGTACATTGGGCCAGCTCGTGCGCCCCATCGACCGCGTGGGGATTTACATCCCCGGCGGCTCGGCGCCCTTGCCCAGCTCGCTGATCATGACCGCGACGCCGGCGCGGGTGGCCGGCGTACCCTTCGTGGCCGTCATCTCGCCGCCGCAGCGCGACAGCGGGCTGCCCCACCCGACGATTCTCGTGGCGGCGGACATCGTCGGCGTCGACGCAATCTACGTAGCCGGCGGCGCGCAGGCCATCGGAGCGCTGGCCTTTGGCACGGAGAGCATCGCCCGCGTCGATAAGATCTACGGCCCCGGCAGTCTCTTCACCACGCTGGCCAAACGCCAGGTCTTTGGCATCGTCGGCATCGACGGGCTGCCCGGCCCCACCGAGACGGTGGTTATCGCCGATGCGGCGGCGGACCCGCAACTGGCCGCAGCGGATCTGCTGGCGCAGGCCGAGCACGATGTCCTGGCCAGCGCGATCCTGCTCACGCCTTCGGCTGAACTTGCCGGGCGCGTCCAGGCCGCGGTGATGGCGCAACTGGAGGACCTGGGGCGCTCCGAGGTGATCGCGGCTTCGCTGGCGCGAGGCAGCGGCATCGTCGTCACCGATTCGCTGGCGCAAGCCTTCGACCTGGCCAATGAATACGCGCCCGAACACCTCTGCCTGCTGGTGAACGACCCGTGGAGCCACGTCGGTCAGGTGCGCCACGCCGGCGGCATCTTCCTCGGCGAGCGCAGCTTCGAGGTGCTGGGCGACTATGTCGCGGGGCCGAGTCACGTCATGCCGACGGGCGGCACGGCGCGCTTTGCCAGCCCGATCAACGTCAACGACTTCGTCAAGATTGTGAGCGTCATCGGCTTGAACGAGAGCGCACTCCAGGCAATCGGGCCGGCTGCGCGCACGCTGGCGCAGGCTGAGGGTCTCACCGCCCATGCCGCCGCCGTGCAGCGCCGCCTGGACACCTGACGCCAATCGCCCAATCTCTCAATCGCCCAATCCCAAGCCACTCACATCCGAAACCAACCATGACCCACACCACACCCATCACCACATTCGACCCGCGCACGCTCGTGCGGCCCGAGCTGACGCACCTGGAGGAGTACACGCCCATCGTGCCCTTCGAGGTGCTCAGCCGGCGGCTGGGCATTCCGGCGGAACGCATCGTCAAGCTCGACGCCAACGAAAATCCCTACGGGCCGGTCCCGGCGGTGACGGAAGCGCTGGCGAAATACAATTTTTATCACATATACCCAGATCCACAGCAAACAGAATTGCGCGAAGCATTGGCCGGCTTCGTGGGCGTGCCCGCCGCGCACATTCTGCCCACCCACGGCGCAGACGAGCTGCTGGACTATCTTTGCCGCCTCTTCCTGCGTCCCGGCGACGTGATTCTCGACTGCCCGCCCACCTTTGGCATGTACAGCTTCGACGCGCAGCTTGGCGGCGGGCGCGTAGTCGAGGTCTGGCGTGGCGCCGATTACGCGGTGGATGTGGCGGCGGTGGAGCAGGTGGTGGCCGGTGCGGACCTCCCACCCAAGCTGCTCTTCCTCACCTCGCCCAACAACCCCAGCGGCAACTGGCTGCCCGACGCCGACCTGGCGCGGCTGCTGCGTCTGCCGCTGCTGGTGGTGCTGGATGAAGCCTACGTG
>JAPKMV010001067.1 GCA_026645635.1 Caldilineaceae bacterium | reverse complement strand
GGAATGTGGAATGGTGAATGCGGAATACCCGATTCCCCATTCCGCATTCCGCATTCCCCCATTCCCCGACACCGCTGCAACCCTGTGGCAACTCTCATGGGTAATCTTGGACTCAACAAACTGTCGCGCCGCGCGTGCGACAACCTCACGGCGTGGTTTCCGTTTCCATTCAGACAACAATTTTGCGAGGAGAAGAACACCCATGTACGAGCAGAACCTTGCGGCACAGATGACCGAGGATTGGGCTGGGTCGCCGCGCTGGTCCGGCGTCGAACGCCCCTATGCTGCCGAGCAGGTCCTGCGGCTGCGCGGCAGTTTTCGCATCGAACACACCGTTGCGCGCATGGGCGCCGACCGCCTGTGGCGCCTGCTGCACACGGATCCTTTTGTGCGCGCCCTGGGCGCCATCACCGGCAACCAGGCGGTGCAGATGGTGCAGGCCGGCCTCAAGGCGATCTACATGAGCGGCTGGCAGGTGGCGGGCGACAACAACACCGCAGCCGAAACCTACCCGGATCAGAGTCTTTACCCCGTGGACAGCGTGCCGATGCTGGTGCGCCGCATCAACAAGGCATTGCAGCGCGCCGACCAGATCGCACACATGAACGGCAAGCACGACGTCTACTGGATGGCGCCCATCGTGGCCGACGCCGAGTCGGGCTTTGGCGGCACGCTCAATTCCTACGAGCTGATGAAGGCGATGATCGAGGCAGGCGCGGCCGGCGTCCACTTCGAGGATCAGCTTGCTTCGGCCAAGAAGTGCGGGCACATGGGCGGCAAGGTGCTCGTGCCGATCCGTGAGTTCATCCAGAAGCTGGTGGCCGCACGCCTGGCCGCCGACGTGATGGACGTGCCGACGCTCATCGTAGCCCGCACCGACGCCGACTCGGCGCAGTTGATCACCAGCGACGTGGACGAGCGCGATGAGCCGTTCATCCTGAGCAAGGACCGCACCTACGAAGGTTTCTACTACATCAAGGGCGGCATCGAGTACGCCATCCAGCGCGGCCTGGCCTATGCGCCCTACGCTGACCTGGTCTGGTGCGAGACGGCCAAGCCCGACATCGGCGAGGCGCGCGAGTTTGCGCAGGGCGTGCATGAGAAATTCCCGGGCAAGATGCTCGCTTACAACTGCTCGCCTTCCTTCAACTGGAAGCGCAACCTGGACGACCGCACCATCGCCACCTTCCAAGAGCAGTTGGGCGAACTGGGCTTCAAGTATCAGTTCGTGACGCTGGCCGGTTTCCATTCGCTCAACAGCGGCATGTTCGAGCTGGCCCGCGCCTACCGCGACGAGGGCATGGCCGCCTACACCCGCCTCCAGGAGAAAGAATTCGCCATGGAGAAGGAGTTCGGCTTCGCTGCGGTCAAACACCAGAGCTTCGTCGGCGTCAACTACTTCGACGAGATCCAGCTCACCATCACCGGCGGCACGGCATCGACGACCGCCATGCACGGCTCCACCGAAGAGGCGCAGTTCGTGAAGGCGTAGGAGGGGCGAGGGGCGAGTTGCGAGGGGCGATGCCCCGCCGAGGCTCAATAGGTCTTGGGTTTGTCTCACGCAAAGACGCGAAGGCGCACAAGAAGCCATTCTCTACTTTGCGCCTTTGCGTCTTCGCGTGAGATTCCTAGGACACTGCCCAGCCGCGTAAGCTGAGAAACTGTTTGAAAAGACTCCTTTGACGCGGAGGCGCAGAGGTTCGCAGAGAAGATAATTCGTTGCAATTCTATGGCAGTT
>JAPKMV010001066.1 GCA_026645635.1 Caldilineaceae bacterium | reverse complement strand
CTGAAATGCCGAGATGCTCTTGGGGGCGCCCACCAGCACCTTGAGCAGCAGGCTGCTCAGACCCAGGCCAAAGAGGGAGAGGCCGATGCCGCTGATGCCCTGCTCCGCCTGCATGGTGACGCTGATGACGGCCATCAGCAGCCCCATGGACGCGCCGACGATCAGCGCGGCGACCACGCCGAGCCAGGGATTGTCGGTCTGCAGCGTCGTGTAGTAGGCGGCGAACGCGCCCATCAGCATCATGCCTTCGACGCCCAGGTTGAGCACGCCGGAGCGCTGTCCGACCATCTCGCCCAGGGAGGCAAAGAGATAGGGCGTCGCCAGACGCACGCCGCTGTATGCGATCCCAACCAGGGTGGCCAGACTGAACAGCCCTTCATTCATGGCATGTCACCGTTTTATGTGGCCGCCGGCTGTTGGCCGGGGCTGCTGGGGCCGGAACTGACAGATTCTTCAGCCAGCGCACTGGAGGTGGCTTCTTTCGCCGCACGTCGGCGCAGCCGGCGCACATAGACATCGCTGGCCACCACGAACATGACCACCAGCCCGTTGATCGCCGTAATCAGCGAACTGGGCACCTGGGTGGCGCGCTGCATTTTGTCCGCGCCCACCAGCAGCCCGCCAAAGAGGATCGACGACGGGATGGCGCCCAACGGGTGCAGCTTGCCAAAGAGCGCGGCGACGATGCCGCTGAAGCCGTAGCCGCCGGACATGCCCTCCAGCGCGCGGTGGTGGATGCCGGTCACCTCCACCGCGCCGGCCAGCCCGGCAAAGAGACCGCCCAGGATCAGCGCCAGCGCCACGTAGAAACCGGCCGGGATGCCCGCATAGCGCGCCGCCGCAGGATTGAGACCCACGGTGCGAATGCGATAGCCGATGGTGGTGCGCCAGAGCAGGAAGTAGACGGCGATGGCCAGCACGACGGCCAGGATGGCGCCGCCGTGGAGCAGGGTGCGCGGCACCAGCTTGACCAGCCAGACTTCCAACGGCAGCGTCTCGCTCTGCGGGATGTTGGTCCCCGCGGCGATCTGCGCCGGGTCGAGCATCGGGCCGCGCAGGAGAAAGTTCATCAACTGCAGGGCAATGGCATTGAGCATCACCGTGCTCAGGATTTCGTTGACATTCAACCGCGCCTTCAGGACACCGGCGATGCCGCCCCAGACCGCGCCGCAGAGCGCGCCGACCAGGAGCGTGCCTGGCAGCAGCAGCCACGCCGGCAAGGTGCGGAAGGTTAGGGCAAACGCGCTGGCTGAAAGTGCGCCGACGATCAACTGGCCTTCGCCGCCGATGTTGATGGCGCCGCCGCGGAAGGAAATGCAGATGCCCAGGGCCACCAACAGCAGGGGCGTCGCTTTGGCCAGGGTGGAGGTGATGCCGCTCACGTTGCCAAAGGCGCCGCTGATCAGAATCCAGTACGCCTCGAAGGGGTTGACCCCTAATAGCCAGAGCACCACGGCGCCGATGGCAAAAGCCAGCAGCACCGCAACGATAGGTAATAGGATTTCATAGACACGGAGTTGTACGGCGGCAGAGCGTCTTTTCTGACTCATCAGTCATGATCCCGTGGGCCGAGGCGGGTTGGCTGGATTGGTTGGACAACGCACTTGCGTCGTAGTGTAGAATAACTCAATAACCTGATTTCCGTCAATCAGCAACTTTTACGCGGGTGCGTGTCAGATTTTTGTACATCTCTGCGAGATAGGCTGACCAGGGTCTGCAGAGGCGCATGTTGGCCAGATTT
>JAPKMV010001065.1 GCA_026645635.1 Caldilineaceae bacterium | reverse complement strand
TCCGACTCATGCTCCCAGTCAGAATCTCACGCAAAGCCGCCAAGAACGCAAAGAACATCCCCTTTGTCTTTGCGCCTTTGCGTCTTTGCGTGAGCCACTCTACCGCCGCACCCGCAGCGTATACTTCACCTGCCGGTCGGCGAACTCCTGGCGCTCCAGGTCGAACTCCGGCTCCACCTTTGGCCGGTTGACGATGAAGCTGAGCGCGGTGGTGGCGCGGCCCAGACTGCGGTCATAGCCGTTGACGCGCACGTAATGCTCCGGGAAGGCGCGGCGGCACGCGTCCACCTCCAGCATAATCGCCGCCGCGTCCTTCAACTCGAACATCGGCATCCCCCACATCTCCCAGTAGGTGTTGCGCGGGTGCGGATCGTCCGTATATTCCACCGAGATCGGCCAGCCATTGTCCAGGCAATACTGAATCTGCGCCTTGATCTGGTCGTCCGTGAAGTCAGGCAGAAACGAAAACGTGCCCTGTGTGATCCTCATTCGTGTGCTCCTTGTGTTGCGAGGGGCGAGTTGCGCGGGGCGAGGGGCGAAGAACCCCCACCCAATCCCCTAATCCCCCAATCTCTCAATCTCCCAATCTCTATTCTCCAATCTCCAATCTCAATACGTCGCCGTCACCATCACATCCGGCGTGTCCGTCGACTCGAAATTGAAGGTGATGTCCTTCCAGATCTCCAGCGCCTTGCTCAGCGCTGGAGACCACTTCGCCGCGCGCGCCAGGATTTCCGGCCCCTCGTTCAAGTAGTCGCGGCCCTCGTTGCGCGCCTGGATCATCGCCTCCACGGCGATGCGGTTGGCCGCCGCTCCCTCGGCGATGCCATCCGGGTGGCCGATGGTGCCGCCGCCGAACTGGAAGACCACATCTTCGCCCAGGTAGTGGAGCAGTTGGTGCATCTGCCCGGCGTGGATGCCGCCGGATGCCACCGGCATCACGCCCGGCAGCGACGCCCAGTCCTGCTCGAAGTAGAGGCCCTGCACGGGATTCGGCGGCAGCTTGTCCTGGCGCAGCGTGGCGTAGAAGCCCTGCACGCTGTTGGGGTCGCCCTCCAGCTTGCCGACGATGGTGCCGGCGTGGATGTGGTCGACGCCGGCCAGCCGCATCCACTTGCAGATGACGCGGAAGCTGACGCCGTGGGACTTCTGGCGGGTGTAGGTGCTGTGGCCCGCGCGGTGGAGATGGAGCAGCACGCCGTTCTTGCGCGCCCACTTGCTCATCGACTGGATCGCAGTGTAGCCGATCACCAGGTCGATCATGACGATCACGCTGCCCAGCTCTTTGGCGAACTCGGCCCGCTCGTACATGTCCTCCATCGTGCCGGCGGTGATGTTGAGGTAATGCCCCTTGATCTCGCCGGTCATGGCCTGGGCGCGGTTCACGCCTTCCATGCAGTAGAGGAAGCGGTCGCGCCAGCGCATGAAGGGCTGGCTGTTGATGTTCTCGTCGTCCTTGGTGAAGTCCAGCCCGCCGCGCAGCGCCTCATAGACGACGCGGCCATAGTTGCGCGCCGACAGCCCCAGTTTGGGCTTGATCGTGGCGCCCAGCAGCGGCCGCCCGTATTTGTTGAGATATTCCCGCTCCATGACGATGCCGTGGGGCGGTCCCTGGAAAGTCTTCGCATAGTGCGGGGGAATGCGCATATCCTCCAGGCGCAGCGCCTTGAGCGCCTTGAAGCCGAAGACATTGCCGATGATCGACGCCGTCAGGTTGGCGATGGAGCCTTCCTCGAACAGGT
>JAPKMV010001064.1 GCA_026645635.1 Caldilineaceae bacterium | reverse complement strand
TGCTGCGCAAGCTGCCGCTGGAACTGGCGCCCGACACCCCTGCGTATTTCTACGTGCGCGGCCAGGTCTTCTGGGGGCAGCATCGCCTGGACGATGCGCGTAACCTCTTCGAAAAAGCCCGCCATTTCTACCGGGTGACGCAGGATGATCCATACTTTGCCGCGCTCTGCTGCATCGATCTTGCTGACATCGCGCATTCCCGGCGCCAGTATCTTGATGCGGAGCACTACCTGCAAGTGGCGCAGACGTTGCTGGCCGCGGCGCCCGCCGCAAACCCGTATATTGCGGCGCGCTACGACCTGACGTGCGCCGTCGTCTTGTCTGAACGCGGAGCACTCACCGCCGCGATCCGGCACGCGCAGGCGGCCTACATCCTGTATGAAACGTTGAAAGACGCTCCTTCCCAGTTGTTCTGTCTGATGGCCGTAGCCAACGCCGCCACGCGCCTGGGCGATCTGGAACTGGCGGCAAGCCAGACGGCAGTTGCGCGCAGCCTGTTCGCTGCAGCCGCAGTTCCGCCGCTCTATTATGTGCGCATCCTTAACGCCGAGCTGCACATTGCCTGGCATCGCGGCGACCTGGCGCAGGCGCTGGCATTGGCGGAGCAGCAGCGCGCTTACGCCATCCAGCACGATATCCCCCATTACAGGCTGTACAGCGCGGCCCTATTGGGGCATCTGCAGCGGGCGATGGGTATTCTGGCGGCGGCCGTCACCCACTACGACGACGCCACCGCCATCGCTGCAAGCATCGGCTACCTGACCTATCTGCCGGAACTGGCGCTGCACCGGGCCTGGCTGCATGTCCTGGCGGGGGAATCGGACACCGCCCGTGAACTGCTGCAAGGCAGCGCCGATCAGATGGATGTGGCGCAGTGGATGGGCGCTAACGTCGTGCTGGCAGTGAGCGCGCTGCTAGCACGCGCCGAGACCGGCAGCGAAGAGTTGCTGAGGACGGCGTTGACCTATTACACGGAGAATGAGGCGACGACGCTGGCGTGCGCTGTCCAATGCTACCTGGCGCTGGCTGCGTTCCGCCAGGGCCAGGTGTCCGACGGCCAAGCGCACGGCAATGCCGCGCTGTGCTGGCTCAACGCGCACAACCTGGACTACTTTCCCCACTGGTGGCATCCGACCCTGGTAGCGGAATTCGCCGCCGATGCCCTGCAGCACTGCCCGGCGTACAGCCACGTCATCCAGCGCATTTTTGTGCATCACCTGGGCGGCGCAGCCCTGGGGCCTCTGGCCCTGCTTCTGGACGACCAGGATGCAGGTGTGCGTCGCCACGCGCAAGAGATTATCGCCGCCATCCAGCAGCGGGACTTCACCGAATTCGACTATGTCCAGGATCCGCACATTCGCGCCGTGCTGCTCCATCTGCTGGCCGAGCATCACCTGCGCCGGGCCGGGCTGCCGCAGTTGGTGACGTTCCTCACCACCGCCGAGCAGCAGCGCACGCCCAACGCTACGTTGGTGGTGGTGTTCGGGCTGTACCTGGCCGGTCAGCCGCGCGCAGCCATCGCGGCGCGGCTGCATTGCAGCGAGCAATTGGTGCGCAACTATATCAGCGAGATCTACGGGCGGTTCGGGGTGACGCAGGCGGAATACCCGGAGCGGAAGGCGCGCTTTGCGCGGCTGCGCAGCCTGGCGCAAGAAGCGGGATTTGTTTGATGGAATTTGTGTCAATTTGCACCCGCAACTGCACCACCAATTTGCAGCAACGCTGCACCACTTTTGGTGCGT
>JAPKMV010001063.1 GCA_026645635.1 Caldilineaceae bacterium | reverse complement strand
TGCGAGATGCGCTATGGTCGGCAAGGTTGCTGATCGAGAACCCGGATCTGATCCGCCAACTCCACTACGACTATCTGGTGGCCGGCGCCGATGTCATCATCACCGCCAGCTACCAGGCGTCGTTCGAGGGCTTTGCCCGCCGCGGCATCGACCGGGAACAGGCAACTGCGCTGCTGCGCCTGAGCGTGGAACTGGCCATTGGCGCGCGCAACGAGTTCTGGTCGAATGCGGCCAATCGCAGCCAGCGCCAGCGCCCGTTGGTGGCCGCATCCGTCGGTCCCTACGGCGCGTATCTGGCCGACGGCTCCGAGTATCGCGGCGACTACGGCCTGACCGTGGATGAGTTGATGGCCTGGCATCGCCCCCGCCTGGCGGTGCTGGCAGTCGCCGGCGCCGACCTCCTCGCCTGCGAGACGCTGCCCTGCCTGGACGAAGGTGTGGCGCTCGCCCGCCTCCTGCCGGAGTTTCCTGGCGTTAGCGCCTGGCTCTCCTTCAGTTGTCGCGACGGCGCGCACATCGCCCACGGCGAGCCGTTCACCGCAGCCGCAGCCCTGGCCGAGCAGACGACCCAAGTTGCGGCGGTAGGCGTCAACTGCACGCCACCGCGCTATGTCGAATCGCTGTTGCGCAGCGCCCGCGCGATGACCACCAGGCCGCTGCTCTGCTACCCCAACAGCGGCGAGACCTGGGACAACGCCAATCATTGTTGGGTTGACAGCCCCGACACTGGCGACTTTGCTGCGGCAGCGCTGCGCTGGCGTGCGGCGGGCGCCCGGCTCATCGGCGGCTGCTGCCGCACCACCCCGGAAGACATCCGCCGCCTGCGCGCCCTGCTGCTGCCATGAGCGTTCCCCCAGCAATGCAGCTCGGCGGAGATCGAATTGTGAATGGTGAATTGTCAATTGTGAATGGTGAAGTAGCCGCCCCCGGCGAATCTCCAATCTCCAATCGCCAATCTCTCACTGACTGGATTCTTCCTTTGGTGCTGCTATTACCCATCCTGTGGGCCTATCTGCCCGATGGCCTGCCGCTCACCGCTGACAGCCGCGTTCACTTCATCCGCAGCGCGGAGATGGTGCACGCGTGGGCTGATGGCGTCCTGCTGCCCCGCTGGTCGGCGAATCTGGGCGTCGGGCTGGGCATTCCGCTCTTCAACTACGCACCGCCGCTGCCCTATTTGACCACAGCCGCGCTCCACACGCTGGGGCTGCCCCTGGAGGCCGCCTTCAAGACAATGCATGTCGCCGCGCTGCTGATCTTTGCCTACGGCGCCTATTGGGTCGTGCGGGCGCCGTTGAGCCGTTGGGCCGGTCTGGTCGGCGCAGCGGCCATGCTCTACGCGCCTGTCGTCCTGCGCGAGTTGTTCGTCCAGGGCAATGTCGGCCAGTTGTTGGCGTGGGCCTTTGTCCCCTGGACGCTGTGGGGCGTGCAACAGGTCTTTGCCCGGCCGGGCTGGCGCAGCGGAATCGCACTCGCCTTGGCCTTTGCCGGGGCCACGCTCAGCCACAATGCCGTGGCGCTGCTCCTCGCCGAGATCGTGGCGGTGCAGGTGCTGTGGTTGGCGCTCTGGCTGCGCGCCTGGCGCTCGCTGGTTACGGCCGGAGTCGCGCTCACCGGCAGCCTGCTGCTCACCGCCTGGTTCTGGGCGCCGGCGCTGCTGGAAGGCAATTACATCCAACTCGACCGGATTGCAGCCAGCAGCTACGCCGGGCGCTTCCTCTCTCTGGGCGAGCTGGTCGCGCTC
>JAPKMV010001062.1 GCA_026645635.1 Caldilineaceae bacterium | reverse complement strand
CAAGCCGACCGGCGACATCCTCGCCATGGATGTGGTGAAGGCGATCCACGCCCGCCTGCCCGGCACGCACCTCGTCATGCACGGCTCGTCCTCGGTGCCGCAGGAGCTGCAGGACATCTTCAACGCCCATGGCGGGCGGATGCCGCAGACCTGGGGCGTGCCGGTCGAGGAGATCCAGGAAGGCATCCGCTACGGCGTGCGCAAGGTGAACATCGACACCGACTGCCGGATCGCCATGACCGGGCAGATCCGCAAGGTGGCGCACGAGAAGCGCTCCGAGTTCGACCTGCGCAACTTCCTGAAGCCGGCGATGGCGGCGCTCGAGAGCTTGTGCGTGCAGCGCTTCGAGGACTTCGGCGCGGCGGGCCACGCGGGCTCGATCAGGCCCGTGCCGCTGGCCGACATGGCCCGCCGCTACCGGGCCGGCAGGCTCGACCCGCAGATAGCATCCCGCGCCAGGGCGGCCTGAAGGGAGAAGACCGATGGCCACGATCACGAAGACACGCTCGGCCGCCGACCGGTACAAGGCCGGCGTGATGCAGTACAAGGACATGGGCTACTTCGATCTCGACTACGAGCCGAAGGACACCGACGTGCTCTGCTGCTTCCGGATCACGCCGCAGGACGGGGTGGATCCGGAGGAGGCGGCGGCCGCCGTGGCGGGGGAGAGCTCGACCGCCACCTGGACCGTGGTCTGGACCGACCGCCTCACCGCCTGCGAGAAGTACCGCGCCAAGTGCTACCGGGTTGACCAGGTGCCCGGCAGCCCCGGCCAGTACTTCGCCTACATCGCCTACGACCTCGACCTGTTCGAGCCGGGCTCGATCGCCAACCTCACCGCCTCGATCATCGGCAACGTGTTCGGCTTCAAGCCGCTCAAGGCCCTGCGCCTTGAGGACATGCGCCTGCCCGTCGCCTACGTGAAGACCTTCGACGGGCCCGCCACCGGGATCGTGGTCGAGCGCGAGCGGCTCGACAAGTTCGGCCGCCCTCTTCTCGGCGCCACGGTGAAGCCCAAGCTCGGCCTCTCCGGCCGCAACTACGGTCGGGTGGTCTACCAGGCGCTGAAGGGCGGGCTCGACTTCACCAAGGACGACGAGAACATCAACAGCCAGCCCTTCATGCACTGGCGCGACCGCTTCCTCTACTGCATGGAGGCGGTGAAGCGGGCCGAGGCGATGACCGGCGAGGTCAAGGGCACCTACCTCAACGTCACCGCCGGCACGATGGAGGACATGTACGAGCGGGCCGAGTTCGCGCGCGCGCTGGGCTCGGTCATCATCATGATCGACCTCGTGATCGGCTACACCGCAATCCAGTCGATGGCGAAGTGGGCGCGCCGGAACGACATGATCCTGCACCTGCACCGCGCGGGTCACGGCACCTACACCAGGCAGAAGACCCACGGCGTCTCGTTCCGCGTGATCGCCAAGTGGATGCGCCTTGCCGGCGTCGACCACATCCATGCCGGCACCGTGGTGGGCAAGCTGGAAGGCGACCCGCACACCACCAAGGGCTACTACGACGTCTGCCGCGAGAACCACAACCCGATGGCGCTGCAGCACGGTCTCTTCTTCGACCAGGACTGGGCGTCCTTGCGCAAGGTGATGCCGGTCGCCTCCGGCGGCATCCATGCCGGCCAGATGCACCAGCTCGTGACCCTGCTCGGCGAGGACGTGGTGCTCCAGTTCGGCGGCGGCACGATCGGCCATCCGATGGGCATCGCCGCGGGTGCCACCGCCAA
>JAPKMV010001061.1 GCA_026645635.1 Caldilineaceae bacterium | reverse complement strand
CGCGAGTCGAGCGCGCCGGTGGGTTCGTCGGCAAGCAGGATGCTGGGCCGGGTCACCAGGGCGCGGGCGATGGCAACGCGCTGCTGCTGCCCGCCGGAGAGTTCATCCGGCCGATGGCTGCTGCGGTCGCCCAGCCCAACCTGCGTCAACGCCTCCAGCGCCCGGCGTTTCGCCTGGGCGCCGGAGACGCCGGCATAGAAGAGCGGCAGTTCCACCTGGCGCTGGGCGGTCGTGCGCGGCAGCAGGTGAAACCGCTGGAAGACAAAGCCGATCTCGCGGTTGCGCAGGTCGGCCAGCCGTCCCTTGCTCAGCCGCGCCGCCTCCACGCCGTTGATGGCGTAGCTGCCGGCAGTGGGCCGGTCGAGCAGGCCGATCACGTTCATCAACGTGCTCTTGCCGGAGCCGCTGGCGCCGACGATGGCGACATACTCGCCCCGGTCGATGGTCAGCGAGACGCCGCACAGCGCATGCACCTGGATTTTGCCCATGGTGTAGACTTTGGTCACGTCGTCGATGGCGATGACCGGATTTGTGTGTGCAGCGGTTTGCGTGTTTGTTATCATCAAGCACCTCTGTAGGCCACGCTATACACGTGGCGAATGTTCGCCTTGCCGCGGGTCACGCTGCCTGCATGCCCCACGCCTGGATTTGAGTCTAGCGGCGAAATCTGGAGAAGTCGTGGAGAGAATGGCGAGATTTGGTAAAAAAGGCGCGTCTGGGAGTGCATAATACGGGGATAACTACCATAAGGCAGCGAACAACCTGAACTCTCTGCTATCCCTGTCCTTCCCCATGCTTGTGGATTCCCAACTGCCGCCACTACCTGTAGGGGCGCCATCGGAGAAGGTCAGAAATGGGAGAATAAGACGTTCCCGACGTTCCCGCCATTTATCCCCGCCGCCGATGCGGCGCCTGGCAGTGCGGAACACGCTCTGTTGCGGCAGAAAAAGCACGCGCCACTACATGTGCGATCCGCCACAGCACCGCGTCGCGCTTATCCCCATGTCCCAGCCACCTACTAAGACTTCTAAAAAGAACTTATAGAAACAGGATAACGAGTGTCTGTGTGAAGAACCCACACGGGGAGCAACGACAGTGGAATTTTCCACATTGACAGGCGCTGCGATATTCAGTACGATTGCGGCACTGCATCTCCGGCATCTCCGATGATTTGCCGCCGTAGTCATTCTCGCCGTCAGGCCCAACAGTTGCTGCCCAGCAAAGGAGAAAAATATGCGCTCTGATGGAAGGACGATTGTCCTGCTGGCAATCGTGTTGTTTGTATTTGCGCCAATGTTCGCCGCGTGCGGCCCGGTTGTGCCCGCCGCACTTGTGCCGGCGCCGGCGGAGAACCCGCCCTTGCCCGACGGCGATACGGTGGAAGATGTGGCTGACGCTCCCCCTAGCGAGTATGACGAAGTCATTCACGAGGGCGCCGTTACCGAGCGCGGCGTCTTGACGACCCATGCCGTCGATGGGCGCTGGTATTTTGAGTTGCCCGCGGCGATTATGGGCAAGGATCTACTCTGGCACGCGGAGATCGACGCTGCGCCGTTTTTGGATTCGGTGCAGTCCGGTGTCTACCTGGAAACATTCCTGGGCGACCATGTTGTGTACTGGGAGCAGCGGGGGGACCAGGTTCTCCTGCGTGACCGGACCGGGCCGTTGATGTTGCGGGAAAATGCGCCAGAGCCGCCCGCGCCGGAAGACCCGGCGCCTGTGGGCAAGTTGGACCACTCGGCACTGCCGACAGTG
>JAPKMV010001060.1 GCA_026645635.1 Caldilineaceae bacterium | reverse complement strand
GCTGCCGACCAATGCCCATGTCGTGCAGGGCAATTACATCGGCGTCTTCCCGGACGGAGTGAGCCAGGCAGGCAACGACGGTCACGGTGTCTTCATCAACCGCAGCGCCGGCAACTGGATTGGCGGCACAGTGGAGGGGCAGGGCAACATCATCGCCCACAACGGCTACGCGCGCGACAGCATCTACGATGGCGTGGTGATCACCGGGTCGAACGCCGTCAACAACCGCATTCTGCGCAACACGATCGTCAATAACGGTTCGTGGCTCGACGGCCAAGGCATCGACCTGGGGGACGATGGCCCGACGCCCAACGACGCCACCGATGCCGACAGCGGCCCCAACAATCTGCAGAATTACCCGGTGATCACACGCGTGAAAGGGGCTACGGTGACGGGCGTGCTCACCAGCACTGCCAACACCACCTTCCGCCTGGAATTCTTTGGCTCCCCCGAATGCGGCCCCACCGGCTTTGGCCAGGGCAAGGACTTTCTGGGCAGCTTCGACGTGACCACCGACGCCAATGGGTTTGTCGCGTTCGAGGGGACACTGGCGACTACGCCGGCAGGGCGCTTCGTCACCGCGACAGCCACCGACCCGGCCGGCAACACCTCGGAATTTTCGGCGTGTTACGGTGGGCTGGTGGTCAACTCCGTGGGCGACGCGCAGGATGCGAATCCGTGGGACGGCGTTTGCAACACCGGCGCCACTGTCGAGAACGGCGACCCGGAATGCACTTTGCGCGCCGCGCTGCAAGAGGCAAATGCGGACGAAAAGAGCAGCACCATCATTTTCGACATTCCGGTGGCGGCCGCACGTGGCACGAATACGGCTCCAGCCATTTTGCCGCACAGTGCACTGCCGGACACCACCTATCCAGTCATCATCGATGGCCGCACGCAGTCCGGCGGCGCAGTGATCATCGACGGGCTGGCTGCCGGCATTGGCGCCAGCGGCCTGCATCTGCGCGGCGGCAACAGCCAGGTGCACGGCCTCAGCATCGTGCGTTTCAACGATTATGGCATTTGGCTGGCGGAGTGGAACGATCAGGGCAACAACATCATCGCGGGGAACTGGATCGGCGTCTATCCAGATGGCGCCCCCGGCGGCAACGGCGGCGCTGGCATCTTTGTCGGCAGCAACGACAACCGCATCGGTGGCGCCACCCCGGCGGAACGCAATGTGATCGCCGGCAACGGCGCCAGCACCGGCGCCAGCGGCATCTCCATCGCCAGCTATGCTGCCAACAACCAGATTCAGGGCAACTGGATCGGCGTGCTGCCCGACGGCACGGTGCGCGGCAACGACCTGGCGGGTATCTACATCGACGGCTCACCCAACAACGTGATCGGCGGCGACGCCACTGAGCGCATCGGCAGTTGCAGCGGCGCGTGCAACGTCATCGGCGGTAACCGCTACGGCGTCATGGTCACGCTGGCGACGGCCACCGGCAACCAGATTCGCGGCAACTTCTTCGGGCTGACGGCAAGCGGCAGCGCCGCGCCCAACACCGAGTGGGGCGTGATCATCGACAAGGCTGCGAACAACACCGTCAGCCAGAATGTGATCGCTGGCAACGGGCCAGTCGGTGCGAAGGCGGCCGCGCTCACCAACGGCGATGGCGTCGTACTCAACGGCTCGGCGGCGACGGGCAACACCGTCTCCTTCAACACCATCGGCCTCGGGCCAGATGGCGCGGCGCTGCCCAACGCGCGCCACGGCATCTGGGTGGAGCAGGCGCCCAACAACACCATCGTCAG
>JAPKMV010000105.1 GCA_026645635.1 Caldilineaceae bacterium | reverse complement strand
GGGAGATTGTGACGCAACGCAGCGACGAGGTGACGTTGCATCTCTGGCGCGCGGGCGTCGTGACCAACACCTTCGTGGAGCGCTGGATCACGGTGCGTGCCGGCGAACCCAACTTCGCCATCCGCTACTGCATCCGCAACGATGGGCCGCAGCCGTTGGATTTCCTCTGGAAGCTGCATCCAGCGCTGGCGATCTCACCCGCGGCGCGCATCGACCTGCCCGCCTGCACCGTGCGTCCGGACGCCGGCTTCAACGACCGCATCGACCGGCAGCCCTTTGCCTGGCCGCAGGCACGCAGCGCGCAGGGTGATGCGGTGGACATGCGCGTGGTGCCGCCAGCCAGCGCCGCCACCTGCGACTTCTACTACGCCACCGACCTGGCTGCGGGCTGGTGCGCGCTCACCGACGCCCAGGCCGGCTATGGCTTCGGGCTGGCCTTCGACCCGGCAGTCTTCCGCAGCGTCTGGGTCTTCGGCGCGTACGGCGGCTGGCGCGGCCACTACGTCACCATCCTGGAGCCGTGCACCGGCTATCCGTATCGGCTGGAAGAAGCAGTGGCGCAGGGCACGGCGAGCCGCTTGGACGCCGGCGCCACGCTGGAAACGACGGTGACCGCAGTGCTCTATCCGGGCCGGCAGGGCGTGGAGAGAATCAGCGCCGAGGGCGATGTATCATAGAAAATGATGATTGCTGTCTTGGTTGACACTCAGGCCATCGCCAAGTACACTGGGGCAGCGACGGCACAGGTGTAATGCTAGAAATCGTTCGGAAACAGCGGGGCATGTCATGCAAGCGGTTGCCAATACCACAGCGCAGCGCCTTTCGACACTGGCGCAGTTGTACCAACAGGGTCAGACCAGCCAACTAATGGATCGCACCCTGGATAAGCTGCTGGCTCACGAAGCAGAGCAGGCCCGGCTTCAGCTCGAAACACTCGACGCCGATTTGGCGACCTTTGAGCAGCAGTACGCCATGACGTCAACTGAGTTTTTCCGTCGCTATCAGGCCGGCCAGACTGACGATCGCATGGATTATATCGAGTGGGCTTCGCTGGTGCGAATGCGAGATAACCTGCTGCGCCGCCTCCACCTGCTCACCGGCGAGAATGGCGCATGAGTCCCGCTGAGTATCTCGACTCAGTCAAAGAACGCCTGCTGACCGACCCACTCGTTGCTGAATTTCACATCCGCCGCGAACGGCACACGTCCTGATTTTCCTCTGCGATCCTTTGCGACTCCGCGTCTCTGCGTCAAAGCTGTTGACATACAAGCATTCTTTCAAACAGAAGGAGAGCAACCGTGGGTGAATTGAACGGCAAGGTGGCGTTGGTGACCGGCGCGGCGCGGGGCATTGGCCGGGCGACGGCGGAGTTGTTTGTCCGCGAGGGCGCCGCGGTGATGATCGCCGACCTGCCCGGCAGCGACGGCGCCGCGACCGCGGCCACGCTGCGTGCGGCTGGTGGGCAAGCCGCCTTTGTCGCAGCGGATGTCACGCAGGACGCCGATGCGATGGTGGCGGCGACCGTGGCCCACTTTGGCCGCCTCGACATCCTCGTCAACAACGCGGGCATCTTCTACCCGGCTGATGCGCTGGCGACGCCCTTCACTGAGTGGCAGCGAGCCGTGGATGTGATCTTCTATGGCGCGCTCCACTGCAGCCGCGCCGCGGGCCAGGTCATGGTCGCGCAGGGCCAGGGCGGGCGCATCGTCAACGTCTCGTCGGTCAACGGCTTCCTGGGCGCGGCACAGTCGAGCCACTACAACACCGCCAAGGGCGCGGTGGACCAGTTGACCCGCTGCCTGGCCGTGGAGTGGGCGCCCCACCGCATCCTGGTCAACGGCGTGGCGCCGGGCTTCGTCGAGACCGCGATGGCCGTCGTGGATGGCGTCAACGAGCACGAGACGCCCGATTTCCAGGCGTTCTACGTGCAGCGGCGGCGCATCCCCCTGGCGCGGCCCGCCCAGCCGGAGGAGATCGCCGCGGCGGTGCTCTTCCTGGCGTCAGACCGCTGCACCTACATCACCGGGCACACGATCGTCGTGGACGGCGGATTATCCGTGACCTTCTGACGTCAGGGAGCGATTGAGCAGCGGCGTTTTACAGACGCCGTTCCGTGTAGAAGGGTGCTAAACGGCCATCCGCAGATGACGCAGATGTTCGCAGATGGCAAAGGGTCAAATCTGCGTCATCTGCGTCATCTGCGTCAATCTGCGGATAGCAGTTGCATCAATTCAGGCTCAACCGGGCGCACGGCGACGGGCGGCTGCGTCCGCTAGCTCGATGTTGCGGTCGCGCACCACGTAAACTAGAAACACCACATAAGTTGGGATGGCAAGCAGCGCAATCCACCGCCCCAGGTCGCCCAGACCCAGCCAGCCGAGGAGACAGCCGACGCCCAACAACACCCACACCAGCGCATGAAAATAGCGCAGCACAATGTGCTGCCAACGGGTGCGCGGGGTGAGCCGCTTGGGGGAAGGCCGTGGCCAGAAGTAGAAATAGGCCGCCGCGATGGTGAAACAGACGACGGCCCAGAAGACCAACGGCACGCCCAGCAGTGTGGCGCTCATGTCACTGTCCCCCCTGCCAGAACCACCAGGCGATGGCGGCAACCTGCGCAGCAAAGATCAGCCAAAAGACGATGCGGTAGCTCACTTTGCGCGTCTTGTGATGAAAGACGCGCTGGGCAATGAACGCGCCCGGCGTGCCGCCCAGGAGTTCAACGCCGTGGAGCACCCGTTCGGGCACGCGCAGACCGTCGCCCTGCGCCGCGCGCTTGTCGTAGCCGTAGAGGACAAACGCAGCAACGTTGATGGCGATCAGGTAGTCGAGCAGCCAGAACCAGCCGAAGAGCAGGTACAGCCCCCCGCCCACCACGGCGACGATGGCCAACGCCACCAGCGTGAAGACCCAATAGGGGCTGGTATGGCTGGGGCGAACCGCAGCGCTCCCGGCGGACTTGCTCTGCGCGCTCTCGCCTTGCGCCGTGATGTTGGCAGCCCGCGGCCCTTTGTTCGTCGTGCGCACGTCGAACTCGACTGTCATCCCGGTGCGCAGCCGCACACCGTTTTTCACGTCCGCCTGATGAATGAAGATGTCTTTGGGCTGGCCCGCCACTTTGACGAACCCGAAGCCCTTGGCCGCATCGAACTGGACGATCTCCCCGCGCATAACTCTGCTCCCCGTATCTGCCCTTCTGTCCACATTTTCTCCGAGTGTACCACGCGCGCAGACGCCGCGCGAACCGGCCAGCCTGGTTTACTGCAAAAACCTCCTCACGCCAAGACGCAAAGACGCCAAGTTCAGTTCGTTGGTCTTGGCGCCTTTGCGTCGTGGTGTGAGCCACCCTCGACCACTGCGCTCTACCATCGCGTCTTTGCGCCTTGGCGCCTTGGCGTGAGCCAAACCCCCGAACCGCCCCGTTTGTTTTCTGCGTCCTGGCCGATTGATGGCCGGATGGCCGCGCTTGGTATACTGAACAGGAATGTGGGCAGCGGCGTTTCGCCCCTCGCAACTCGCCCCTCGCCCCTGCAATCAAAACAGCTTTTAGCACAGCGAGGTGCTCTATGGACTTCGATCTGACCCGCGAACAGCAGGAATTCCGCCGCATCGTCCACGATTTTGTCGCCCGCGAGGTGCGGCCCCAGGCCCGCCATGTCGATGAGACGGGCGAGTTCAACTGGGGCGCCGTCCACAAAATGGGGCCGCTGGGACTGCTGGGGCTGCAAGTCCCGGAAGAGTACGGCGGCGCCGGCATGGACAGCATCGCCGCCACCATCGCCATCGAGGAACTGGGCTGGGGCTGCGGCTCGACTGCCCTGGCCGTCTCCGCCCATAACCACCTGGGACAGGGGCCGCTGGTGGACTTCGGCTCGCCGGCCTTGAAGGAACGCTGGCTCCCACAGTTGGCCACCGGCAAGGGCCGGCTCGCCTGCCTGGCGCTCACCGAGCCGGGCGCCGGCTCCGACCTCCAGGGCGGCGTGCGCACCCTGGCCACCCGCGCCGGCGACGAATGGGTGATCAACGGCGCCAAGATGTGGGCCACCAACGCCGGCATCGCCGACACCATCATCGCCCTCTGCCGCACCGACCCCGGCGGCGGCAGCCGCAGCCTGACACAGATTCTCGTCCCCACCGACACGCCCGGCGTAATCATGGGCAAGCCGGAAAAGAAGATGGGGCTGAACGGCTCGCCCACCTACGCCGTCACCTTCGACAACGTGCGCGTGCCCCTCAGCAACACTGTGGGCGAGGAGGGCAAGGGCCTCCAGCAGACGCTGCACACGCTGAGCAAAGGCCGTGTCAGCATCGGCGCGCTGGCGCTGGGCATCGCCCAGGCCGCGTATGAGGCCAGCATCGCCTATGCCAAAGAGCGGCGCACCTTCGGCCAGCCCATCAGCCACCACCAGGCCATCCAGTTCATGATCGCCGACATGGCGACGGAAATCCACGCTGCGCGCCACATGCTCTACTGGGCCGCCTGGCTCAAGGACCAGGGCCGCCACTTCGCCACCGCCGCGGGCATGGCCAAGCTCTTCGCCACCGAAGTCAGCGAGCGCGTCTGCCGCAACGCCATCCAGATTCACGGCGGCTACGGCTACAGCCGCGAGTTCGAGGTGGAGCGCATGTACCGCGACACCCGGCTGATGACCATCGGTGAAGGCACCAGCGAGATCAACCGGCTGGTGATCGCACGGAGCGTGTTAAGCTGATGCGCCTGGCAATCCTCGCCGACATCCACGGCAACCTGCCCGCGCTGGAAGCGGTGCTCGTCGAACTGGAGCGGCTCCAGCCCGACGCGGTCGTGCTCGACGGCGACCTGATCAACGGCGTGCCCTTCAGTTGCGAGGTCATCGACCTGGTGCGCAAACAGGATTGGACGGTCATCCGCGGCAACCACGAGTTCTACTATCTCGATTTTGGCACCGAACGCGCGCTGCCCGGCGCCGACAACAGCAGCCGCTGGGGTCAGCTTCACTGGCTGGTGGATCGGATCACCCCGGCGCAAGGCGCGTATCTGGCGCTGCTGCCCGACGAAATCACCGTCTACAACCCCGGCGCCCAGCCCCTGCGCATTGCGCACGGCGTACCCGGCCGCAACCGCGTTGGCTTCCACCGTGGGCAGAGCGACGCGGCCATCGCCGCCGAGCTGGGGCCGGTGCGCGAGCGAACCTTGGTCAGCGCGCATACCCATGTGCAGATCGACCGGCAGGTGCGTCGCAGCGGAGAGACGCAGGATGCACCGTTCAGCGACCCGCACGCCGCCACCGAAATTCACAGCCGCGCCCTGGCCATCGATCAGCAGTGGCACCTCATCAACCCGGGCAGCGTGGGGCTGCCGCTCGATGGGCGGCCCGTCGCCCAGTTCGCCCTCCTCGAAAGCGTCCCCGATGCCGTGGAGCCGGGCGGCTGGCAGGTCACCCATCTCACCGCGCCCTATGACCGTCGTCCTGCCCTGGACGCCTTTCGCACGTCAGGCATGTTGGAGGCCGGCGGGCCAATTTCGGAGATGTTCTACTGGGAAGTGGTCACTGCGCGCGCCGAGATCATTCCGTTCTTTCGCTGGTCGCTGGCCAATGGGCTGAACCCCGACGGTGACGACATGCACGATTGCTTCGCCCGCTACGTAGCAGCATCCGGGCGGCGGGAGTATGTCCACAGCGTCGATCCGCTCTATCATCGTGTGGCCTGACGGCTATGCCTGCGCTCCGTGTAGCATTCCTGGCCGACATTCACGCCAATCTGCCCGCGCTGGAGGCAGTGGTCGCGGATCTGCAGACGCAGGCGCCCGATGTCGTCTATCACCTGGGCGACCTGGTGAACCGCTGCCCGTGGCCGGGTGAAGTGGTCGACCTGGTGACCGCGGCGGGCTGGCCCGGCATCTACGGCAACCACGATTATGTCGTGGCGCGGCTGCACACGCCGGAGAACCGTGCGCCGTTCACCGACCGCGACCGCTTCCGCGATCTCTGGTGGACCGCCAGTGCACTCAGCGCAACGCAGCACAAGCTGCTCTACGATCTGCCCGAAACCCTGCGGCTGACATTTCCCGGCGCACCGCCGCTGCGCCTGCTGCATGGGATGCCGGGCAACAGTTTCTGGGGTTTGTACGGCGGGGCCAGCGACGCCGAACTCAGCCGGCAAGTGGCGAGCATCGATGAAGCGTACATCGTCAGCGCGCACACGCACCGCCCGCTGGATCGACAGGTGGGGCGCTGGCGGCTCTTCAACCCCGGCAGCGTGGGTATGCCCTACAACGAGGACCCCCGCGCCCAGTATTGCCTGCTCGATCTGGATTCCGCCCGCGGCGAAATGACCTGGCAGGCGACCTTTCGCCAGGTGGAGTACGACCGGGATCGGTTGGCGACGGCGTTTTACAGCGGTGACTTTGCCGTGGGTATGGGGGCGCTGCTGGACTTGAATCTGCGCACAGCGCTATCCGGCCATGCGTACATCAGCGATTTCGGCTACTGGCTGCGCGACCAGCCTGCCCTGCTGCAGGCCGACCTCGGCGAGGCGGTGCGGGAGTATCTCGCCCGCCACGGGCCAGGCCAGTGGGCCTTCGAGCTGGCCTGATCGCGCGCTAATACAAAAACAGCTCACGCGAAGGCGCAAAGACGCCAAGGATTTTCATCGTTTGTAGTGCCGCAAGCATGGTGCCTGATGTAAAAATCGCTCACGCGAAGGCGCCAGGAGAAAAACGCTTTGCGACTTTGCGTCTTTGCGTGCCAAAAAGCGATTGCCGATAAAGTCCTTTGATGATGCGGGAATTTGGAACACGAAGGACACGAAAACTGCGAAAGGCGCGAAGATCGCGCGTTTTCGTGCCTTTCGGTCATTTCACGGACATCGCGATCCAAACCCTCCTCCGGCCAACGTGAACTCACGGCGAAAAATCTGCCTATTGAACCGCGCGCGCGAATGCTCTATAATGGCCACAGGGCCGAAGAATTCATCGCAGCAAGCGTTTGTGACGGACCCAGGACACCAATCCACCGTTTGCCGGAGGTGCGTCGAGGATGACCATCAACGGGGAGAAGGTCTGGGTGCCTGATTGTCGAAGGGAGTTGATCGCCGGTCTGAAACGCATGGGCATTCACAAAGTCGCAGGAGTGGGGGTGCACCAACTGTCCAGGGATGAGCTACGCACCGCCTACTGCCGGGAACGCAGCCGGATCGTCCGGCGCCAGCAGCAGGAGCGCAGCAACTTCACCACCACGCCCGCCCACGTGAATTCGATGCACGACGACGTTCAACTGACACTGTTCGGCTAGGGCCAACCCGGATCAAGCGCAGGCGCACAAGCCAAGCGCCTGCACGTCGGGAGTCAATAACGCAACGGAGGCGTACAGGGCGGTTCACACCTCACCCGGTGCGTCGTCAAGAGCCTTGTGTCCCCCAAAACCAGGCGACAAACCCAAGATCAGTCCAACAAGAGAGTGTGAATAGACCGCGGATAAGGCGGATTTGGGGGATGCTCGCGGATTTCTGTTGCATCCGCGTGAATCCGCCAAATCCGTAAAATCCGCGGTCTATTTCTGACAGTGCGGGCAGAAGTGGCTGCTGCGCTGCGCCACCACGATGCGCGCAATGGGCGCGCCGCAGACAAGGCACGGTTGCCCGGTGCGCTGGAAGACGCGGTGCTGCTCCTGGAAACTGCCGGGCGCACCGCTGGGACGCTGGTAGTTCTGGATGCTGCTCACGCCCAGGCTGCTGCCCGCGGCTGCGATGCCGTCGGCCAGCACCGCGCAGACCGCCGCGTACAGCCGCACCACCTCCACCTCGGTCAGGCCGCCCCCGCTGCGCAGCGGATGGATGCCCGCACGGAAAAGCGCCTCGTCAGCGTAGATATTGCCCACGCCCGCCACAATGGTCTGGTCGAGCAGCAGCGCCTTGATGGCGGCTTGCCGCCCCGCCAGCAGCGCGCCGAGTCCACCCGGCGAGAAATCGTCGCTCAGCGGTTCCGGGCCAAGCCGCGCCAGCACCGGCGCGCTGTCATCCACCAACCAGATGCGTCCGAACTTGCGTGCGTCGCGGAAGAGCAGCCGCTCGCCACTGTCCAGGTCAAGCATCACGTGGGTGTGCTTGTCAGGCGTGACACTGGCCGGTTCAACCTGGAGATGGCCGGTCATGCGCAGGTGGACGATCAACGTGGCGCCGCTCGCCAGCCCCAGCAGCATGTACTTGCCGCGGCGGCCAAAGGTGGCAAATTCCTGCCCGATGATCTGCGTCTGAAAAGTCGCGACATCGGGCGCGGCAATCGTGCGCGGCCAGAAGACCTGCGCCGCGCCAACCCGGCGCCCGGCCAGCAGCGGCGTCAACTCGCGCACATAGGTTTCGACTTCGGGCAGTTCAGGCATGGGCTAGCGCCGGCTCCGCCACCAGAGCAGGCCAAACAGGAGGAATCCGGCAGCCGTCGCCAGTTGGGCAAACGGGAGCCAGTTCAACCCCGCCGCCGCACCTGTTGGGGCAATCGCTGGCGCACTGGTCGCCGGCGCTTCTTGCGCCAACGCAACACTGACCGCCGTTGGCAGCCCGGTTGCGGTTGGCAACGCGGTTGCCGTCGGCAGCGCCGTTGGCGTGGCGGTTGGTTGGGCAGTTGGTGTTGCCGTGGGAGCGACCGTCGGTGTTGCTGTCGGCGCACTGCTGACCGCCGCCGGTGCCGCCAGTGCAGGCGCCCCGGTATCCGCCGGACCGCCGCCACTGCCGGCCGGCGGCGCCAGGGCGC
>JAPKMV010001059.1 GCA_026645635.1 Caldilineaceae bacterium | reverse complement strand
GAGCCTCACACCTTACCAACCACAAATCGCCTCCGGTCTACTACGATGACCCGAAGCGCACCAAGAAGGATAAGGCTGATGTTGCTCGAAGCTGACTGCATACGTGCTCTTTGAACGTTTTGCACAACCACTGTTTGGGCAAACTGTCTAACGTGCCGACAGTATAACGAAGCCAGGATCGGTTGTCAATTCCGTTACGCGGTTGGGGCGTGTTTGGTGGGCGGTCGCACCGAATGCCACCACTGCGCCACCGGCGCCACAACATTGGGCAGCGGCGATGCGGCCCAATCGGCCAGATAGGCAACCGTTTGTGCATAGCCCGCTTCAATCAGTTCGTCGGCGTGGGCAAAGTCGGTGGCGGCCATGGGTCTGGGTGTCACCAGATGGAGATGGTGGAGATTGACGCGACGCGCATCCTCAGCCAGGTGAAGATCGTGCTGCACCTGCAAGTTGAGCATCGTATCCAGCGCCTTGCCGATGATCGCCGTCACCCCGTGCACCGGCTTGGGCGCGGTGCTTTCCGGCGCGCCTTCCGTGTGCAGCGCCCAGATCTCCGTCGCGCCGCGATCGAGGGCGACGCGCAGCGGCAGTGGCGTCACCGTGCCGCCGTCCACATAGCGCTCGCCGTTGATCTCCCAGGGCGGGTGCAGCGGTGTCAACGCAGTGCTGGCCATCAGCGCGTCGAGGATGCTGTCGTAGGCATTGTCGCCAAAAACGTGGAGCCGGCCCGTGCGCAAGTTGGTGGCCGTCACGTAGAGGCGGACGGCCGTGGCGCCAAATGTCAGCGCGGGGGTGCAGCCGATCTCCTGCAAGAAGCTGTAGAAGCGGCGGTTGTCGTGCAGGCTGTCCTGCCCGGAGATGACGCGCCAGAGCGAATTGAAGCGTCCGCCCGGATAGACAATCTGCGTCGTCACCCGGCGCCAGACCTCGGCGGCGTGCTCGACCTGTTCCAGGCTTGCTCCGCGCGCAAGAACGGCGGCGTTGAGCGCGCCGGCCGAGCAACCCACCAGCATATCGGGCTGCACCTTGTGCTCCAACAGGGCGCGCAGCGCGCCAACTTGCAGCGAGCCTAAGGCGCCGCCACCGCTCAGGACAAATGTGCGTTTCGCCATGTTCCTCCACAATGCTGCACAACCCGTGCACAGCCATGCGCCTGCTTCATCCCTCGCAGCAAGCGTTGTCCGACAACGACTCCTGCGCGAACAGTAGCTTCTCGATAACCTGAAAAGCGCCAACCGTAAAGGCACGAGATATCGCGCCCCTACCCCGGAATATTGAGAAGCTACTGAAAACGGCTATGCTATTTTACTCGATCCGGAGAGAATCGCACAGTACGCCTGGCAGTCACTCAGGAAACGACCGGCAGGCGCATGGGCTGCGTCAGGCAGGGTCTTCGGCGCACTTCGGGCAGAAGTGCGGGTCGCTGAGTTCAATCATGTGGCGCGCGCAGACGGCGAAGGTTACTTCCACCTTCTCGCTCAAAAACTTACGTTCGATCTTCGCTTCGAGCAGCAGGTCGCGGGAATTGCTGGCGACGATCAGCGCGGGCACCGGACAACTGGCGCAGTGGCTGCGTTTCCATTGGCGCGTGTTGCCGGGGCTGGCCGCCAGCAGACGGCATTCTTCCCGCTCTTGGCCACGAAAGTAGTCACCGTAAAAGTAGCGGCAGTTGACAGGTTTCTTCATGTTCCAGCCTGGAAATCAAGAACCGCATCAAAGCTGCGGTTCCTGGAGCAATCGGCGTAAATTTGCAAGATGATG